>JASHRL010000055.1 GCA_030037355.1 Candidatus Acidiferrales bacterium
CGCGAAGTCCGCCCATTCGTCGAAGAATACGTCATGCGCGACGGCCGCAAGCTCTATCTTCTCGGCGAAGGCCGCCTCATCAATCTCGCCGCCGCCGAAGGCCATCCCGCCGTCGTGATGGATATGAGCTTCGCCAATCAGGCGCTCTCCGTCGAATACATGCTCAAGAACGCCTCCAAGCTCAAGAAGCAGGTCTACGCCGTGCCCGAGGAAATCGACACCCACATCGCGCGTCTCAAGCTCGAATCCCTCGGCACGCAAATCGACAAGCTCACGCCCGAGCAGGAGCACTATCTCGCCTCCTGGAACGAAGGCACCTAGTTTCTGCTTGTCATTCCGAGCTTGCCCAGCTAGGCGGGCGAGGATGCGCCGGGTGGCCCATCCTTTGCGCTCTTCGCAAAGGGTGGGAAAGTTGGTAGCGCAGAGGTTGATTCTTTGAACCTCTGCGGCTTTCTTCTCTGCGGCGTTTATTGGGCGGCGGGTAGGTCCTTAGCAGAGATTGTTACGGCTGTTAACACACAGCTTGGACCAAACCTTGATTAGTTCACGCTTGTCAGAAACGACCTTCCCGACAAAAATGCCGTTCCTCGCGCGCCTCCAGAACCCATTGACTTCCATGTTAAAATGCCTTTTTGTCACTATGATACGGAACGCGAACGATCGGCGGCCATCTTCCTTCTCAGTCAGGGGTCGGTTTGTCTAGAAAAGCCTCCGGCTCTGCGCCTTCGCAATCTCCGCGACATCAATCTATGATTTTTTTAATCGCCATACGCGAAATTAGAAATCGCTCTAACTCATTGATAACAAACAATGCGGTGCATTTCTAATCGACAGACATAACGCATTTTTGTTTTTTGCTTTTTGAGAGGGTTATGGTTTTTGGAATGCCGGTCAGATGCGAAGATTACTTAACGACGAGGCTTAGGGAAAAATGAAAAGCTGGGCCAATCTCGCCATCGAAAAGGCCCTCGCCCGGGGTGCCACCTACGCCGACGTCCGCGTCATGGACATCCGCCATCGCGAGGTCTCCACCAAAAACGGCCAGGTTGGCCGCGCTGGCGAAGCCGAATCGCTCGGCCTCGGCCTCCGCGTCATCGCCCAGGGCTCCTGGGGCTTTGCTTCGACCGATCGCCTGACGCGCGAGGGCGTCGAAGCCTGTGTTGCAGAAGCCGTTGCCATTGCCAAAGCCTCCGCTCTCGCCAAACGCCACGACGTGGTCATGGCTCCCGAGCAGCCCTATGTCGACACTTGGCAGAATCCCTTCATCAAAGATCCATTCCGTATCCCCATCGAAACCCAAATCGCCGTGCTCCTCGCTGCCGACGCCGAAATGCGCAAAGTGAAGGGGATTACCCTCGCTGAGGGCTCCATGTCATTCCGTCGCATCGAGCAGCTTTTCGTTTCCTCCATCGGTTCTGTGATTCATCAAGTGAAAATGCAATCCGGCGCGGGAATCGTCGCCACCAGTTTCGCCGGAGAGGAAATTCAGAAGCGTTCGTACCCCAATAGTTTCGGCGGCCAGCACATGCTCCGCGGCTATGAATTGATCGAGGAGCTGGATCTTGTCGGCCACGCGCCGCGCATCGCCGAAGAATGTGTCGCGTTGCACAGCGCCGCTCCATGCCCGGAAGGGAAGAACACCATCATTCTCGATAGTTCGCAGCTCGGCCTGCAAATTCACGAATCCATCGGCCATCCCATCGAACTTGATCGCGTTCTGGGCATGGAAGCGAATTTCGCCGGCATGAGCTTCCTCACTTTAGAGAAACTGAATTCGCTGCGCTACGGCTCAGACATCGTCAATGTCGTCGCCGACGCTCGTCTCGCGCACGGCCCCGGCCTTGGCACTTTCGCTTACGATGACGAAGGTGTTCCCGCGCAATGCACGCCGATTATTTCCAATGGTCTCTTCACCGGTTATTTGACGAATCGCGAAACGGCTGCGGCCATCGGCCAGCCACGCTCCAATGGCACCATGCGCACGGAAAGCTGGAATCGCTTGCCGATTATTCGCATGACGAATATCAGCATCCTTCCCGGCGATCGCAAATTCGAAGATCTCATCGCCGATACCGACGACGGAATCTACATGGAAACGAACCGCTCCTGGTCCATCGACGATCGCCGCTATCATTTTCAGTTCTCCACGGAAATCGGCTGGGAAATCAAGAAGGGCAAGCGCGGCCGAATGATCAAGACGCCAAGCTACAGTGGGATTACGACCGAGTTCTGGAATAGTTGCGACGCGATTTGCTCGCGCGATTATTGGACGCTTTGGGGCACGCCGAATTGCGGCAAGGGCCAGCCCATGCAAACGATGGGTACTGGTCATGGCGCCGCGCCGGCGCGTTTCCGCAACATCAAAGTCGGAGTCGCGTCATCAAAGTCATGAGCAAGAAAACCAAATCGCGAACGGTTCGTCGCGCGCCGGCCAGGAGTCGGCGCGGCGGTCATGCCATTGCTGCCAGTCATCGGCTCGGGGCATCCGAATTGCGTCGCATCGCGGAGAAAATCATCAAGTTCAGCGAGGCGGATGAAACCGAAGTCGATGTTACCGCTGTGACCAGCGCGCTCACGCGCTTCGCCAACAACACCATTCATCAGAACGTCGCCGAGCAAGGCCTCACGATTTCCGTTCGCGCGGTGGTCGACGGCCGCACCGCCCGCGCCTCCACAAACAAGACGGACGATGAATCTCTGCGCCGCGTCGCTCGCGCCGCTTTGGATCTTGCGCGCGTT
The DNA here is from genome assembly GCA_030037355.1 of Candidatus Acidiferrales bacterium. Taxonomy (GTDB): domain Bacteria; phylum Acidobacteriota; class Terriglobia; order Acidiferrales; family UBA7541; genus DAHUXN01. The sequence goes on from JASHRL010000055.1 coordinate 2,740, forward strand.
CAGCCGCGCAATCCAGATTTGCTGCCCATGCTCGGTCCGCAGAAAATCCAGAAAGTCAGTCGTTTTGTCGAGGCCACTGCTGCCGCGACGCCCGCGGATCGCGCTCGCGCTGTCGCGCGCGTCTGCCAGATGGCGGACAAGAACAAGCAAACGACAGCGGGGATTTTCTCGACGGGCCTATCAGAAATCGCTCTGGCAAACTCGCGCGGGCTTTTCGAATTCTACGAAGATACGCGCGGGGAGTTTTCCGTGACCATGCTCGAAAAAGATTCTTCCGGCTGGGCGAAGGCCACGTCCGCGCGCGTCGGCGAAATCGATTGCGATGCCCTCGCGCAGCGGGCCAGCGAAAAATGCGCCAGCTCGCGCTCGCCGCGCGAAGTCCCGCCGGGACGATACACTGCGATTCTCGAACCTCCCGCCGTTCTCGACCTTGTGGGATTCTTGTTCTACGACTTCGCCGGAACGTGCGTTGCCGATCAGCGCTCTTGTTTCACGGGCCGCATGGGCAAAAAATTGTTCGGCGAGAACATTTCCATTTGGGACGACGTGTATCATCCGTTGCAGCTTGGCCCGCCGTTCGATGGCGAAGGCGTTCCGCGAAAGAAAGTCACGCTCGTGGAAAGGGGCGTTCCTCAAAATCTTGTCTATTCGCGTGCGACGGCAAAAAAAATGAAGGCTCAGCCCACGGGTCACGGATTTTCTTTGCCGACGGAAGACGGAGAGGCTCCTTTCAATCTCGTTTTCGCCGGCGGCAATAGTTCGGCGGAAGAAATGATCCGCTCGACCGAGCGGGGACTTCTCATCACGCGCTTGTGGTACATCCGCGAAGTGGATCCCTATCAAAAAGTCCTGACAGGCATGACTCGCGACGGCACATTCCTGGTTGAAAATGGCCGCGTCGCCGGCGCCGTGCGAAATTTCCGCTTCAATCAGAGCATTATTGACATGCTGTCGAATGTCGAAATGCTTGGCCCTGCTGTACGGGCGTCCGGCGAGGAATCATTCGACATGGTTGTCCCCGCGATGAAAGTCCGTGATTTTCACTTCAGCGAAGTCACGAAATTCTAAGCCACGCCTTCGCGCAAATTGCTTAGGGTAAATTCAAGCGCTAAAGTTGCTGAAGAGCTTCGCGACAGGCAGAAGGATGGAATTACGAATACAGCGTCACGCCGAGCCACAACGCGAAGGCCAGCACGGCGGCAACAAACAGGAGGGTCCGCACACTCTTCTTGCGGATAGCCACAACGATGACGGCAAGTCCGCAGACAAGAAATCCCGCCTCCGGCCAGAAGAGAGCGGATGAAGAGGGTCCTTGCAGTTCACTGAGCGCGTGTTGATAC
>JASHRL010000056.1 GCA_030037355.1 Candidatus Acidiferrales bacterium
TCGCTGACTTTTGCTCTGCCCGCGCAAAGACGATTCGCCGCGCCTCGTGCTCAGAATCCGCGGCCGCGCGTGCTGGCGCAACGCCGCGCGATGCGCCAGCAACAACAAAAGGAACAAAAGCAAGAAAAGCAGGTTCAGAAGCAGGAAAACCAACCCGGCGTCCGTGCGGCACTTGGATTGCCCACAAAGTGGGATGACAAGTTGCGGCAAATGTCGCCGGAAGAGCAAGAACGCTTCATGCGCAACAATGCGAAATTCCAAAGCCTGCCGCCGCAGCAGCAGGAGCGAATCCGGCGCCGGATGCAGGCCTGGAATCAGTTAACGCCGCAACAGCAAGATGCGATGCGCAACCGAGCGCAAATCTTCAACCGTCTCTCGCCGGCGGAACGCCAGGAAGTGGTCAGTGACCTGGCGCCGCGGTGGAAGAATCTGCCGCCCGATCGCAAGGAGCTTCTGAGCGGGCGGCTTCGCGTGCTGCGCGGGATGACGCCGCAACAACGCGAGCAGGCCTTGCAGGACCCGCAATTCATGCGCGGGCTCGATGACAACGAGCAAGACCTGTTGCGCAAGGTCAGCAACCTCCGGCTCGGCCCCGACCCAGGGCAATAGTCGTTCCACTTGCGCGCCAGCCGCCTCTCCTCAACCTTATTTCAGTAATCGTTAGAACACATTTCTGCGTTGGCGAGGAAGAGTGCGTCTAGGCCTTGCGAGTGCAATGCGGGCGGCACACTATATGTAGTGTTTTTGCGGCGCGCCATCGGCCGAAATTTTTGGCTTCGCGGCGAAAATATTTTTGTTTGAGCGCGTGATTCCGCTTGACAAGGAAAGGCGCGTGACTACAATGTGCGCACCAAGTGGGAGAAAGTGGTAGGAAGTGGTTGGAGCGGAATGGGGACGGAGCTCACAGCGGTCGCGCTCAACAAGGTCCGGAATGCTGCGGGGAAGCCATCTAGCGACAGTCGACGAGAAGGGACGGGTGAAAGTGCCCGCCGATTTTCTCCCCGAACTGCGCCGCTACGGCAAGCAGTTCTACGTGACCAGCGAGAACGGCGACTACGCGCGCATCTATCCCATGAAAGTGTGGGACGAGATCGAAAAGAAGCTGGCGAAACTTTCGTCGCACAATCCGACCAAACAAAAATTTCTGGCGCGAACAAACTACTACGGACAAGTGGTCGAGCTTGACGGGCAGGATCGCGTTTTGATCCCGCCAGTGCTCCGGGAATCGGCGCAGATGAAGGGCGAAGTCAGCGTGAGCGGGCAATTAACGTATCTGGAAGTTTGGAACCATGCCCGTTACCAGGAGCAGATGAAGAACAACCCGATCACGGCCGAAGACGCCAAGGTGCTGGACGAGCTGGGCATCTAGGTTTTGAGTGTGCTGCACACGCCGGTGATGACCGAGGCCATCGTGAGATGGTTGCGGATAAAGCCGGAGGGGACTTACGTCGATGCGACGCTTGGGACGGGCGGACACGCGTTGGCGATTATTCGGGAACTGACGTCGGGGCGGCTAGTGGGCCTGGATCGCGACCCGCAGGCCATCGAAATTGCGCGGGAGCGGCTCCGGGAATTTGGGCAGCGGGTGATTCTGGTGCAAACGGATTTTTCGAAGATCGGCGAAGTCGCGCGGGATTTGCAGCTGCCTGCGCTGGATGGTGTTGTCGCCGATCTGGGCGTTTCGACTTTGGAGCTGGATACTCCGGAGCGCGGCTTTTCGTTCCGCTGGGGCGGGCCGCTGGATATGCGGATGAACCCGGAGCATCCGCTGGTAGCAGACGAGATTGTGAATCACTGGCCGGAAGAAGATCTGGCCAATGTGCTCTATCGCTTCGGTGAAGAGCACGACTCACGCAAGATCGCCAGGGCCATTTTGAGAGCGCGGCCGATCCGCGACACGGAACACCTGGCAACGGTTGTGGCAGGAGTCCGAAAAGCAAGGGGAAGGCAGAGACTGCATCCCGCGACAAAAACGTTTCTGGCGCTGCGGATAGCGGTGAATCGAGAGTTGGAGGAACTCGGGCAGTTTCTTTCTAGGACCCCTGCCACGTTAGCTTCGGGAGCGAGATGGGCGATATTGAGCTACCACTCGCTCGAAGACCGCATGGTCAAGCGCGGCTTTCAAGAGCTCGCGCGGACCGGCGGCTATACGATTTTGACGAAGAAGGTCATCCAGCCAGACGAAAAGGAAATCAAGGCCAATCCAAGAGCGCGGAGCGCGAAATTACGAGTGATCGAAAAACAGGCGGCCACGCTGGATGAAAGCGAGAGGCGAGCGTCATGACGGAATTTTACACTTCGAAGCGCATCGACAATTCGCGACTGTCAAGGCCAGTGGCGCCGCGCTGGCGCGAGTACGCGCAGCGGATGATTTGGGGCGCGGTGCTGGCGGCATGCGCACTGCTTTATACCTGGCAGCACTTCCAGGACATTCAGTTGCGCTATCAGCTCGAAGATTTGCAGGCGCGCCACGCGCAGGCCGTGGAGCTGAATCAGCAGCTTCACTTGCAGGCCGCATTGCTGACGTCTCCGATGCGCATTGACACGATTGCCCGCCAGCAACTGGGCATGACCGTTTCCGTCCCGGCGCAGTACGTTCCGGCCGACGCCTCGCGCGACGGCTATTTCGCGCAAGCGCGCGTACCATCGCAGTCCGCGCAACCGTGAACTGCGGCGGCAGCGCCTTGCGCTGTTATTTGAGGCTTCGAGCAACCCGCGCGGAATTGGCTAGGGTAGCGGATAGCCGCGTTGCGGGATGAAAAGCTCTCAAGAATCAGGCCGGAGCCCATGGCACAAAGCAGTTCCCGTCTCCGCTTACTCATAATTTTCGGCATCGGCGTGGTATGGATGGCGGCGGTTCTTGCCCGCGTCAGCTACCTTCAATTATTCCGTTATCGCGAATATCTCGAGCGCGCCAATCGGCAGCAGGAGCGCATCATCGAAATCAGTCCGATGCGCGGTGTGCTCTACGACCGCAACGGCCGCGAGCTGGCCATGAGCATTCCGGTGGATTCGTGCTTTGCGGATCCAGAGGAAATTTCCGATCCCGATATGGTGGCGCACCTGCTGTCGCACGTTCTGGGAACGCCGGCGGCAGAGATTCAGGAAAAGCTGGCCGAATCACGGTCATTCGTTTGGATTGCGCGGAAAATCACGCCGGAGCAAACGGCACGAATCGAAGCGCTGAATCTTCGCGGAATTTATTTTCAGAAAGAGAACAAGCGGTTTTATCCGGAACGAACGCTCGCAGCATCGGTGCTCGGCTATGTGGATGTGGACGAACACGGGCTTGGCGGAGTCGAATATTCGCTCGACAAGGAAATTCGCGGAAGGCCGAGCCGCATGCTCGTTCTGGCCGATGCGCGTCAGAGATGGTTCGATAATAGCGAAGCGCCGCCGGACAAAGGCGACAACGTCGTTCTGACGATTGACCAGACGATTCAATTCATCGCCGAAAAAGCGCTCGCTGAGGGAATCGCGCGAACACACGCCAAGGGTGGTTCGGTTGTCGTTCAGGATCCGAATACGGGGCAAATCCTGGCTGCCGCGAACTGGCCGACGTTTGATCCGAATGATGCGGGCTCCTATCCTGCGGCGGATCGCGTCAATCGCGTGGTTTCGGACGCCTACGAGCCCGGCTCGATTTTCAAAACGATTCTTTTTTCCGCGGCGGTTCAAGAAGGCGTCGTGCAGCCAGCGGAATTGGTGGATTGCCAGATGGGCTCGATTGTGATCGCGGGAACGACGATCCACGACCACAAGCCTTATGGTGTGCTCAGCGTCGAGCAAGTGCTGACGAATTCGAGCGACGTCGGTTCGATCAAAATCGCCATGCGGCTCGGCGCGCCGAAGTATTACGAGTACATTCGAGATTTCGGCTTCGGCGAATTGACTGGAATCAATCTCCCCGGCGAAAACCACGGCTTGCTCCGGCCGCTGGATGAATGGACCGCCACGTCGATCGGTTACATTGCCATCGGGCAGGAAATCAGTATCACGCCGATTCAGATGATTTCGGCCGAATCGGCTATCGCCAATGGCGGCATTCTTCACCGGCCGCAGATTGTGCAGCGAGTCTATCGCGGCGACCAGACGATTATGGAAGGTGATCCCGATCCACGGCGCGTGATCGGCGAGAGGACAGCAGCGACATTGCGCGAAATGATGGAGCAAGTGATTCTGGCGGGCACGGGCAAGGGCTTTGCCCAGCCGCTTGGCTATACGGCCGCGGGAAAAACAGGCACGGCGCAGAAAATCGATCCGGCGACGGGGCGATACTCGCGGACGGAGTACAACGCGTCATTCATTGGTTACGCGCCGGTGAACAATCCGGTGGTTACGATCCTCGTCAACCTCGATTCGCCGGTTGGAGACCACGAGGGCGGGCCCAGCGCGGGACCGATCTTCAAGGAAATCGCCGAGCAAGTGCTCGCATACCTGAATGTGCCGCATGACATGCCGGAGCCGCCGGCGCTGGAAAAGGCGTCGTTGCGCGAAGCTGAACGCGGCGCTGCTGCGGATCTCGACTTTACGCCGAAGAAATCGCGTGAGCAGGAGCAAGCGCCCGCCGAGGAAGCAGCCAGCGTGCCGGAATCTTCGACCGTGGCGATTGCGGAAGGCCAGACGGTCACAGTGCCGCGGCTGACGGGCCAGAGCGTGCGCAGCGTTATCGAGATATGTTCGAAGCTCGGGCTCATGCCTGTTCTGGTTGGTGACGGGATTGCAGTGGATCAAAGTCCGGACGCGGGGACGAAAGTCTTGCCGGGCGCAAGAGTGACTGTGCACTTCGGACGCAGCGGCGATGCGGCTGCGAATTCTTCCGGAAGCGGCAGCTAGAAATCGTTGAAGAGCGCACGGCGCAAGACGCGAGAAATGGAGTGAATTTTGGGGCCGAAACAGGACGGGGCTATCATCGAAATTGGATGTGAGGCTGAAACGGGAATGAGGCTGAGGGAACTGCTTTCCGGTGCGGAAATCGCGCGGGCAGATGACGCGCCGGATGTCGAGGTTCGTTCGATTGCCTATGACAGCCGCAAAGTGACGCCCGGCGCGCTTTTTTTTGCGCTGCGTGGCGAAAAAGAGGACGGCAACAAGTACATCCCGGACGCAATCAAGCGTGGCGCGGTGGCAATTGTCAGCGAAAGCGCTCGCGACTCGGGCGTTGCGAAAAATATTTCCTGGGTGGAAATTTTGCCTGGGGCGCAGCGGCGAGTTCTTGCGATTGTCGGAGCGAATTTCTACGGGAATCCGGCAAAAGCGCTGCAACTTGTCGGCGTCACGGGCACGAACGGCAAGACGACGAGCACGTATCTGATTGATTCCATCCTGCGGGCCTCCGGGAAAAAGACCGGTCTCATCGGCACGATTGGCTATCGCACGCCGCGCGGGAGCCGCGAAGCCATCAACACCACGCCGGAATCGCTTGATGTTCAGCAGATGTTTGCGGAAGTGCGCGACGCCGGCGGCTCGGCCATCGTGATGGAGACGAGTTCGCACGCCCTGGCAATGGATCGTTTGTGGGGCTGCCATTTCGCAGCCGCAATCTTCACGAATCTGACGCGCGATCATTTGGATTATCACAAGAGCTTCGAAGAATATTTCGCGGCCAAGCGCCGCCTGTTTGCGGGAACGGGCGCGGGACGCGCGGATGTGGCCGTCGTCAACACGGACGATGCTTACGGCCATCCGCTCGAGGGATTGGCCGGGCGGACATTCACCTATGGGCTGAAAAATGGGGCGCAAATCACCACGAAGAAGTACGCGCTCGCATTTTCCGGGCTCGAATTCACGGCGCAGACGCCTGTGGGCAAAATCGAAGTGCAATCCAAGTTGGTCGGCAAAATCAACGTCTACAACATACTCGCGGCCATCGGCGCGGGCATTGCGCTCGACGTGATGAGTCCGGCAATTGAGCGTGGCATTCGCGAACTGGAAAGCGTTCCCGGTCGTTTCGAGCGCATCGCCGAAGGGCAGCCGTTTCTCGTGATCGTCGATTACGCGCACACCGATGACGCGCTGCGCAATTTGATTACAACGGCGCGCGAGCTGGCCTCTGGCGGGCGAATCATCACCGTCTTCGGCGCGGGAGGCGACCGCGACCGCACCAAGCGTCCGCTGATGGGCGAGGCTTCCGGCACGCTCAGCGACGTGACCGTGCTGACGAGCGACAATCCGCGCAGCGAAGATCCGCTGCGGATTATCAATGATGTCGCCGTCGGTTTGCAGAAGGCCGGCGGGAAGTATCGCATCGAGGCGGACCGCGAACGCGCCATCGAATTGGCTCTCGATGAGGCGCGCGCCGGAGACATTGTTCTGCTCGCGGGCAAAGGGCATGAGACGTATCAAGTGCTGAAGGACGGCCCTATCGATTTTGACGACCGCGAAGTCGCGCGGCGGAAATTGCGCGAGCGCGGGTACGCGCAGGCGAAGGGCAACGATTAGCAATGCCCTGCGCGCGATGGGCGAGATTTGGCGCGCAGTTTGCTTGAGTACGCAATGAGTTTGGGAGTAGCGGGTCAATTTCAGAGCGGCTTGGAAGAGTGACGCCCAGCCCTGTGGAGAAACGATGCGGTGGACGTTGGCAGAAGTGGCGGACGCTCTTGGTGTCGCAGCGCCCTCCGGCAGCGATTCCGTGGCCCGGCTGGCCGGTGTGTCGATTGATTCCCGCACTGTCAAGCCTGGAGAACTGTTTGTCGCCATACGCGGACCGCGTCACGACGGACACAATTTCGTGGCTGCGGCGCTCGCCCAGGGAGCTATTGCCGGCATTGTGGCGCGCAACCGGCTTGGCGAATTCCCGGAAGAAATTCGCGCCAAGCTGCTCAGTGTCGAAGACACGCTGCGAGCCTTGCAGGAATTGGCCCGGCGCTACTGCGATGCATGGCGCGCGGCAAAGCCGGGACGGCGCATGGCTGCGATTACCGGCTCCGCGGGCAAGACGACAACCAAAGAAATTCTTGCGGCACTTCTGGCCGCGCGGTGGCGCGTTTTGAAATCGGAAGGGAATCTCAACAACGAATACGGATTGCCGCTCACGCTTTTCCGATTGGGCGACGAGCACGATGCCGCTGTGGTCGAGCTCGGCATGTCGCACCGCGGCGAGCTCGCGCGGCTGGCGGAAATCGCGCAGCCGGAAGTTGGCGTGGTGACGAACGTCGCGGCCGTGCATCTGGAATTTTTTTCTTCGGTGGACGAAATCGCGCTCGCCAAACGTGAGCTGATCGAAGGTCTCGGCGGAGCGGAGCCTGTGGCTGTGCTCAATGCCGACGATCCGCGCGTCTCGCGATTCAGCGAAGGCTTTCGCGGCCGCGTGCTGCGCTATGGCTTTTCGGAGTCGGCGGAATTTCGCGCGGAAAATATCGAAGACCTCGGCATCGAAGGCTCGGCGTTCGACTACGAAAGCCCGGAGGAGTTAGGCCGGCTGCGGCTGCCTCTCGCCGGCCGTCACAATGTCTTGAACGCGCTTGCGGCTTTGGCCGCGGCGAGCGAATGGGGAATCAGCATCGCGGACGCGAAAGAAGTGCTGCCGGCGCTGCGGCCGGCATCGATGCGCGGGGAATTCTTGAAATTCGCGGCGGGATTTCTGGTGATCAACGATTGCTACAACTCGAATCCCGTCGCGCTCGAACGTATGATTGATGTGCTGAGCGCCACGACGGGCTATCGCCGAAAAATCTTTGTCGCGGGCGAAATGCGCGAGCTCGGGCCGACCGCGCCGGAATTGCATCGCATCGCCGGAGAGCGCACTGCGCAACGGAAAAGCATCGGCTGGATTTTCGGCGTTGCAGGAGATGCTGAGCAGATCGTACGCGGCGCCATTGCCGCCGGACATCCTGAGGCTCAGGCAAAATTCTTCGCATCGGCGGAAGAAGCCGCGAAGTTCCTTCCGGGCTTCGTTGCGCCGGGCGATCTGCTACTCATCAAAGGATCGCGCGGTGTGCATATGGAAGTGATTGCCGCAGCGCTGCGTGAAAAATTCCCGCTTGTGGGATACGTGCGCGAAGAAGAAGCAGCGGCCAAAAACACGAGGCGCGACTGAGATGCTTTACTACCTCTTCGTCACCGTGCTGCGCCCGCACTTCAGCCCGCTGAACGTCTTTCGCTATATCACTGTGCGCACGGCGCTGGCGAGCTTGACGGCGCTGTTTTTGACTTTGGTCTTCGGCCCGTGGACGATCCGTCATCTGCGGCAATTGCAGATCGGCCAGTACATTCGCGCCGAAGGTCCGGAGCGGCATCAGTCGAAGGCCGGCACGCCGACGATGGGCGGCGTCCTGATTGTCGCAGCGATTATTATTCCCACGCTGCTTTGGGCCGACCTGCACAGCCCGTACGCGCTGCTTGCGATGGGCGCGACGCTGGCCTTTGCGACGATTGGTTTCATTGACGACTACAATAAAGTTGTTCGCAAACAAAATCTTGGCCTGACGGGCAAAACGAAATTTTTCTATCAAGTGCTGACGTGCATCGGCGTCGGCGCCGTTCTGCTGTCTCTGCAGGAGCGCGGCGCGTATTCCACCGAGCTCAGCGTGCCGTTTTTGAAGCAACTGCATCCGGATCTCGTTGTGCGTTCGTTACTGCTCCATACGTATATTTGGCCGCTGGCTTTCGTCCCGTTTGTGGTTTTTCTCATCTTTGTGATTGTCGGCTCATCGAATGCGGTGAATCTGACCGACGGCCTTGACGGGCTGGCAAT
>JASHRL010000008.1 GCA_030037355.1 Candidatus Acidiferrales bacterium
ACGTGCGGATGAGCTATATCGACAAGAACCTGGTCCCGGGCGAAACGTTGATCTACGAAACTCGTCTCCACTGGATTGTGATGCTCGGCCATATGATCGTGGGAGCGTTGTTGCTGATGCTGCCGGGACTGATTCTGATCATTTATGCGCTGACGCAGAAGGGAATTGCCGCCGGCAACGCGCATCTGATGGAAGCAGGCGGTGCGGTGTTGCTCGTCTGCGGTGTGGCGACGATTTTCGCGGGAATGGTGCGGCGGAATGCGACGGAAATGGCCGTCACGAACCGGCGCGTGGTCATTAAGAAGGGATTGGCCAGCCGCACGACGATTGAAATGCTCCTGAATAAAGTGGAGAGCATCGAAGTCAGCGAGACGCTCTTTGGCAGAATGCTCGGTTATGGAACGATCGTCGTGATCGGAACCGGCGGGACGCCGGAGCCATTTCAGAAAGTCGCGCATCCGCTGGAGTTTCGCAGCGAAGTGCAGCAGCAGATCGAGAAGCTGCGTTGAAAAGAGCAGAAATGCCGCGGCTTGACCGAGGAATAGAATCGGGATAAGAAAGATGATGAGGTTCAGCGAGCGAAAACTTTCCGCATCTTAGCTGGCGCTCCAGGAAAATTTCCCCCGCGCGAAAACCCCAACCATGGCGAACGAAACAATGATCAACGGCGGCGGGAGACACAAGAAGTGGGTAAGCTTGGTCCCCTATGGTCTGAACGAACAGCATCCTAACGCCTACAAAGACATTCTGAACACAATCTGGGAAAACCGCGATCAGTTGAGCTATGCGTGGCGGATTTTGAATGATGGTTGCTGCGACGGCTGCTCGCTGGGCACGACGGGAATCCACGACTGGACGATGAAGGGCGTGCATCTGTGCGCGCTGCGGCTGAAATTGCTGCGGTTGAACACCATGCCGGCGATGGATTTGCATTTGCTCGAAGACGCAGAGGTGTTGGCGAAGATGCGCGTGCGGCATCTCTCACGGCTGGGCCGGCTTTCCGTTCCGATGATTCGCAGGCGCGGCGACAAAGGGTTTCATCGCATCTCGTGGGAAGACGCGCTAAAAATCGCGGCACAGGGCTTGCGCGATACCGATCCAAAGCGGCTGGCGTGGTTTTTGACTTCCCGCGGGCTGACAAACGAGGCGTATTACGCGCACCAGAAAGTAGCGCGGTTTTTCGGGACAAATCATGTCGATACGAGCGCGCGCATCTGCCATTCGCCAAGCACGGCTGGACTCATGGCGACGGTCGGGTGCGCCGCGACCACGTGCTCGTATTCGGATTGGATCGGGACCGACCTGCTGATTCTGGTGGGAACGAACCTCGCCAACAATCAGCCGGTCAGCACGAAGTATCTGTATTACGCGAAGCAGAAGGGTACGAAAGTTTTCGTCGTGAACCCGTATTTCGAGCCGGGCCTCGAACGCTACTGGGTTCCTTCGGTCGCGAAAAGCGCGCTTTTTGGAACGCGTTTCGCGGACGATTTTTTTCAGGTCCACGTCGGTGGAGACATCGCGTTCTTCTATGGCGTGCTGAAACATTTGATCGAAAACGATTGGGTGGACCGCGCATTCATCGCCGGGCGCACGGCGGGATGGAGCGACGTCGAGGCAAGAACGAAGAGCCTTTCGTGGAAAGCGCTCGAGCGCGGCTCGGGCCTGGCGCGCGCGGACATGCTCCGGTTCGCGCAGGCCTTCGGCAAGGCGCGGCACGCGATTGTCGTCTGGAGCATGGGAATCACGCAGCATCGCTACGGCAGCGACAACGTGCGCGCGATTGTGAATTTGCAGCTTGCGAAGGGCAATATCGGCCGGCCGTACACGGGCTTAATGCCGATTCGTGGCCATAGCGGCGTGCAGGGCGGCGCGGAGATGGGCGGCCAGCCGGGCGCCTACGCGATGGGCTTGCCGGTGAACGAAGAAAATGCGCAGCGGCTCGCGCAGCCGGACCTTTGGGGTTTCTCGCCGCCAACATGGAAAGGTCTGACTGCGGCCCACATGATTTTGGCCGCCGAGCGCGGCGAAATCGATATGCTTTGGCAAAGCGGCGGAAATTTCGTGGATACGCTGCCAGAGCCGGAGCGCGTGAAGAAAGCTGTCGGGAATATCAAGCTGCGAATTCACCAGGACATCGCTGTCAGCTCCAACATGCTCGTCGAGCCCGCGGACACAGTGTTGCTGCTCCCAACGCGAACGCGCTATGAGCAGCGCGGCGGCGGAACCGAAACGAACACAGAACGGCGCATCATCTACAGTCCGGAAATTCCTGGCCCGCGCCTTCCCGAAACAAAAGATGAATGGGAAATTCCTGTGCTTGTCGCGCGGCAGGCCGATCCCGAGCGCGCCGCGAAAATTTTCTCGTGGAAGGATACGCAGGAGATTCGCGAGGAAATCGATCGAGTTTGCACGGCGTATAAAGGCATCAGAGATTTGCGCAAGAAGGGCGACAATTTCCAATATGGCGGGCCGCGGCTGCTCGTCGATCGCTGCTTGACGCCGGACGGCAAGGGTCATTTCAGCGCGGTCGAATTGCCCGAGGAGCGCATCCCGGCGGGCCATTTCCTGCTCGCGACGCGCCGCGGAAAACAGTTCAACAGCATCATTCACGGCGAAGTGGATCCGCTGACGGGCGCGACGCGTGACGATATTTTCATTTCGCAGGAAGATGCGCATCGTCTGAGCTTGAAGAACGGCGACGCGATTGTCGTCCGCAACGAGCGCGGCGAGTTTCGCGGACGCGTGCGAATGGATCGCGTGAAGCCGGGCAGCGTGCAAGGCCACTGGCCGGAAGTAAACGTTCTGGTGCGGGCGGGATGCCTCGATCCGAGCGGCGTGCCGGATTACAACGCCATCGTGGAGATCGTCCCGGCGTCGCAAGCGGCCGAACCGGTGCCTGAAGCTGTTACGACCGCCTAGAAGCGCGAAAGGAAAAAACGGAGAAACGCGATGGCAGCAGGGCCGCGCGATATCGACGTGACGCTGGTTCACGAATGGGTCGCTGGCCGCGTTCGCGCCACGCAGGATTATCTCGTCGGCGAGGAGCCGCTGGAAATTCGCGTGAATGACCGCTCGTTGAGCGTCACCATGCGTACGCCGGGGCACGACCCGGAATTGGCCGCCGGTTTTCTTTTCACCGAAGGCGCGATTCAAACGCGTGATCAGATTGCCTCCATCGAACACGCGGCGGAATGCAAGCCGACCGAGCGCGGAAATATCGTCGTGGCGGAGCTATCGGCGAACGCCGAGCCCGATTTGGAAAAGTTGCAGCGGAATTTTTATACGACGTCGAGCTGCGGCATTTGCGGCAAGGCTTCCATCGACGCTGTGCGCGCGCGCGGAGTGAAAACGATTCAATCGCAATTGCGCATTAAGCCGGAGACTTTGTGCCGCGTTCCGGAAGCGTTGCGCGCGGGGCAGCAAATCTTCGGCCGCACGGGAGGGCTGCACGCAGCAGGATTATTCGATGTGAGCGGCAAGCTCATCGTCGAGCGCGAAGACATCGGTCGGCACAACGCCGTGGACAAAATCGTCGGCTGGGCGCTGATGCACGGGAAATTGCCGCTCTCCGATTGCCTTTTGCTCGTCAGCGGGCGCGGCGGATTCGAAATTGTGCAGAAGGCGGCGATGGCGGGCGTGCCCGTGGTCGCTTCCGTTTCCGCATGTTCGAGCCTTGCGGTGCGGTTCGCGCGCGAAATGGGAATGACGCTCGTCGGTTTTCTGCGCGACCAGCGTTTCGTCATCTATAGCGGCGGCGAGCGTCTGGGGCTGGCGGCGGAGCAACCCTCATCGCATACGGATTGAGCGGCATGCGCCGGAAAATCCGGCTCGTGGCGTGATGCCTTGCGCGGCCCGTTTCAGTATAAGATGTCAAGACGCGCGGGCCCGTAGCTCAACGGTTAGAGCAGCGGACTCATAATCCGTTGGTTCTAGGTTCGAATCCTAGCGGGCCCACCATTTGTTTCTCGTGTTTCTCGCGCCTATCCATCTCCGGTTGCGAGACGTTCACGGTGTAATCTGGGAATCACGCCTGCGCCGCTGCGAATTGCGCAAATGTGATGACGTGTCCGCCGGGATCCTTCACTCCGATTTCTTTCGCGCCATAGAACGTCGTCCGCACCGGCATCACCACTTCGGCGTCCTTCATTGCGCCAATTGTCTCGTCCAAATTTTCCACTTCGACATATAGAAACGTCGGCCCTTTGGCAAATGGCTTCGGTGCATCCGGATCTTTTTCCACGCTCGCGTAAGTCTGATACATGACCTCGGCGTTGTCCTTTCCGAGCGCCGCGAAGGCCAGGCTGCCTCCGTCGGGAACCTCGGTTGTTTTCGCGAAGCCCAGCCGTTCCCAGAATGCGACGCAGGGTTCCACTTGCTTCACCAATAGCACGGGAGTGATTTTCTTGACTTTGACGCAGTTCATTTTTCCTCCATCAGCAGGCAGATGAATCAGTTTTGCGAAAGCAACGGGGCCGGAGCCTTATCGAAAATCGTCCTTGACGTTTGAAGTTTGATCCTCTAGTCTAATTGAGACTAGGCCATTGTGACACACGACGCTTTGGCAGTCAAGGAGAATTCTCATGGCCATCCCGCAGCGCCGTTTGCAGGACTTGATTTCCGTCGGCCCGGCGATGCTTCGCGATTTCAATCGCCTCGGCATCAGCACGGTCGCGCAGCTCGCTCGCCGCAACCCGCGGAAACTTTACGACCAGCTCTGCCGGCTCACAGGAAAGTATATCGATGTCTGCTGCCTCGACACGTTTCAAGCCGCGGTCGCGCAGGCTCGCGATCCGCTGCTTCCCGCAGAGCAGTGCCAGTGGTGGTACTGGAGCCGGAAGCGAAAAGCGGCCGATGCGCGCAAATAAGCGAACCGCGACGCTGCCCGGGCTGACTACGCCTGACCTGGTGCTGCTCAGTTTGCTCGCTGAGCGCGCCATGCACGGCTACGAAGCCAATCGCGAGCTGCAGCGCAGGCAAGTGCGCGATTGGGCGGGCATTTCACGCCCACAGATTTATTACTCGCTCGAAAAACTCGCGCGTCCGGGTTTCTTGCGCGCCACGGCAAGCGGCGAAACGTCAGGCGGCCCGGAACGCAGCGTTTTCGCCACTACGGCAAAGGGCCGCGCGGCCCTCGCCCAAGCGCTCGAACGCGAATCCTGGGCCATTCAGCGCGATCGGCCCGCGTTCCTCACGTGGCTCGCTTTGTCGTGGCAGGCGCGCCCAGGCGTTTTTCGCCATCAACTCGAGCGCCGCCGCGAATTCCTGATGCATGAGCTCGCGCGTGAAGAAAAGACGCTGCGAGAAATCAAAAGGGAAGTCGGGCATTCCTATCACGAAGCGGTTTGGATGGTCACTCTTGTGATTCAGCAGATAAAAGTCGAGTTGGCGTGGCTTCGCCGCATTTCCCGGGAACTCTCGAAACGAGCCCCTGCACGCCACGCCCCGTTCGCAAAAAATTCAAAAAGAGGCGCGAAATAATCTTTGAAAGTTACTTCGCGCCTCCCGAATCGCAATTTTGCGTCTCCGCTCACCGCGAGTCGCGCCGAGTCATCCTCAGAAGGGGCTCGTCGAAGGCGGCGGCAACGGTTTGCGCGGAATCATCTCGTCGCGATTGGCCGTCAGATACACAAACGACGCGACGATCACCGCCATCTGCTTCATATCCGGCTCGGAGACGCGCTCATACACATCCATGTTTGAATGATGCGTGCGCGTTTCGTATTCCAGCGGGTCCTGAATGAACTGGAAGCCGGGAATTCCCACGGCATTGAAAGAAAGATGGTCCGTTCCGCCCGTATTGCGAATCGTCAGCGTGGTCATGCCGAGATTATCGAATGGCTTCATCCATTCGTCGAAGAGCGGCGCAACAGCTTCGTTGCCCTGCAAATAAACGCCGCGGATTTTGCCCGAACCATTATCGATGTTGTAGTACGCGTCAAGTTTTTGCTGTTCCGGCTTGAGTTGCATCGTCGTCGGATCGCCAAAATGATCCTTCACGTACGCGCGCGAGCCCAGCAAACCTTCTTCTTCGCCGGTCCACAGGCCGATGCGCACCGTGCGCCGCATTTTCAAGCCGCTCTCCTTCAGAATGCGCATGGCTTCGAGCATCACCGCTGAGCCGGCGCCGTTGTCCGTCGCGCCTGTGCCGGAATGCCACGAATCGAAGTGTCCGCCAATCATCACAACTTCATCGGCTTTGTCCGTGCCGGCAATTTCGCCGATGATGTTGAACGAGTTGAGATCGTCATCGTAGAACTTGTTGGCGATATTGATTTGCAGCGTCACCGGGATTTTCTTTTCGAGCAGCCGGTAGATGCGTCCGTAACATTCGCTGGCCATCGCCACGGTCGGCAAAGACACCGGACCATCCGGATCGTAAGAGCCGCCGGACTGAACGTAAACGGTGCCGTCGTCGCCGCGCGAAGCCTGGATCCAGCCTGCGGCGCCTTCGGCTACGAGAAACGCCTGCAATTTGTCGCGTAGTGCGCGCAGCGCGCGGAATTGCGCGAACCGGTCTTCGTTTCGCGCTCCGGGCACGGGCTCGGTCGCCATATCGGCAAGTTCAGCGTCAGTGTAACGATGCGCCTGTGGGTCGAAATGCAGCGGATCCTCAGGCGGCGTTTGCGTCAGCACAAATTTTCCCTTGAGCTGGCCGCGATATTTATCGAGATCCTGCTCATTATTGATGACAACGAGCACAGCCGGCGCAGTGACCGGCCCATTCGTTCCCGGCGTCCACGCAAGCGGATACGCAATCAAAATGTAAGGCCGCGGCGAAATCATCATTGCCGAGAAATTTTCGTTCGACCATCCGCGCCCGAAATGCCACGGTTCCGTGTGAACGTTCGCCAGTCCCCATTGCTTCATCTCGTCTTCTGTCCACTGCGCGGCGGCGCGCATGTTCGGAGAATTCGTGAGCCGCGGGCCATAGACGTCGGTGAGATAGCTTTCGATATTCATCACATCCGAATGATTGAGGCCGATATCTTTGATCGTGTAGATGGCGTTAAGGTCAGCTTGCGTTGGCGCCTGCGCCGCAGCGGGCAGGACTACGCAAATGGTCAGCAACGCAACTATGGCAAATCCAAGTTTTCGCACAATCGTCCTCCGTTGTGTCTTTTGACGAGCCGGATTCTTTCGCACAAAACCCCACAGGAATGAATCGTCCCCGTGTGAGACGCGAAGGCGCAGAGGGGCGTTACAGCGGCGAATACGAATTCGTGCGCCGCGAATGCGCCGATTCGCAATTTCTATTTCCCGGCTGATTGGCTGTGGAACGTCAGGCCATTTCCGCAGTAGAAGGTTCTTTGCTTGGCAGAGTTCGTACTCCCGAGCGCTGCCTCCGGCCATAAATCCAATAGCCGATGCGCCACGCGAGCAGGATTCCCACCATCCATGCGTATTGCAACGGTTTCGTCTCGTCGGATTTCACGAGCCAGTAGTAATGAATTACGCCGGCGATGGCCGCGAAATAAATCGCACGGTGCAGTAGTTGCCATTGTTTTCCGCCGAGGCGCCGAATCCACCCAGCCGTCGACGTGATCGCCAGCGGAAGTAACAGCACAAATCCCGTAAAGCCGACCGTGATGTAGCGGCGCTTTAGGACATCCGTCCACATCTCATGCAAATTGAAAAAGTGGTCCAGCACCACCCACGACAAGAAATGCAGGCAGACATAAAAGAACGCGAACAATCCAAGCATCCGCCGAAAGCGGATCAGTAGCGGCAGGCGTAGCATTTTTCGCAGCGGCGTGATGCACAAAGTGATGATCAGGAAGCGAATCGTCCAATCGCCGGTCCAGTGCTCGACGAATTCGATGGGATTGGCCGTCAGGTCACCCTGATACCCCTTCCAGAGGAGAACGCCAAGCGGCACGAGACAAACCAGGAACACGACGACCTTCGTCCACTTGCTCGTAAGGATGGAATTCAGCGCGCGTTTCACGATCAGAAATTCTTGCGCAGGTCCATGCCCGTATACATGCTGGCGACCTGATCGGAATAGCCGTTGAACATCAGCGTCGGCCGGCGGAAGAAATTGCCGAGGCGTCGCTCGGTCGCCTGGCTCCAGCGCGGATGATCGACGTGCGGATTCACGTTGGCGTAGAAGCCATATTCATTCGGTGTCGCGAGACTCCATGTCGTGGGCGGTTCGTTTTTGACGAAACGAATTTTGACCAGCGACTTTGCGCTCTTGAAGCCGTATTTCCATGGAATCACCATGCGCACCGGCGCACCGTCTTGATTCGGCAGCGTCTCGCCGTACATTCCGACGCACAGCAGCGCCAGCGGATTCATCGCCTCGTCCATCCGCAATCCTTCGACGTACGGGAAGGGAATCCCCGCGCTCACGCTCTCCGGCATTTGGCCCATGCTGTAGTAGCTCTCGAACGCCACGTAGCGCGCCTTTGGCGTCGGCTCGGCCAGCTTGATCACATTGCTGAAGGGATATCCGATCCACGGCACCACAATCGACCACGCTTCCACGCAGCGGTGGCGATAGATGCGCTCCTCGAGAGGCGCGAGCTTCATGATGTCGTCCATATGCAGCTTGAGCGGCTTTTTCACTTCACCTTCGATAGAGACAGTCCACGGCGTCGTCCGGAAATTCTTTGCGTTGGCGGAAGGATCTCCCTTGTCTGTGCCGAATTCGTAGAAATTGTTGTACGTGGTAACGTCTTTTTCCGGTGTGATCGGTTCCGTCGTGCTGTCCGGCCATTTCGTAAAGCCGCTCAGGGGCGCCGGCACCGAACCCGTGGCCGGTCCGCTCATCCAGCGCGAAAAGCTCTTCCAGCCGCTGACTGCGGCGCCTGTCGCGGCAAGGCCGAAAAGAAAATTGCGCCGGTTGGTATAGACGCCCTTAGGCGTCACTTCCGAATAGGATAACTGCGGTACCCGCTTGTCCATGATTTCCGCCCTCCCTACGAAGTACGTGCGCGGGCCATCTACAGGATGTTTCGCATACAAAGCCATTGGATGCAATGGAATTGGCGAGGGATTGTTCCGAAGAGCCCGTTTTTGGGTTCGAAAGCAGGGAAGAGCATTCCAGAAAACCATAAGCCTCGCGACCCCTTGGATTGCGGCAAAACACTCTGAACTTCCCCTGAACAAACAACTGTCATAGCTTCAAAAGCTTAACCGCCTGGCTGGACGCTATTTCCATCCGACACCGTTCGTGGTACCATCTAAACTAGCGATTTATATCTCTATAAGCCCGGGGTCAGTCAAAGAATGCCCCTCTCACCGGCCCAGAAAACCATTCGCTTCGGCGTCTTTGAAGTCGATTTGCGTGCTGAAGAGCTCCGCAAGCGAGGTGTCAAGACCAAGATTCAGGAGCTTCCTTTTCGCGTCTTGGCCATGCTTCTGGAACGGCCCGGCGAAGCCGTCACCCGTCAAGAACTCCAGAAACGAATCTGGCCCTCGGACACATTCGTCGATTTTGAAGATGGACTGAACACCGCCATCAGGAAGTTGCGCGAAGCGCTCGGCGATGATGCCGATAATCCTCGGTTTGTCGAAACGCTTCCGCGGCGCGGCTATCGTTTCATCGCGCCGGTCACTGTCGAGCCGGCCGGCGAGCCGTCGGCGAGTCCGGTTTCTGCTGTGCCGCAGCGGACCGTCGGAGGTTCGGCGACGAAGTCGAAAATTCACGACTGGGTTTTCGCCGTTGTCATTGTCGTGATTTGCGCAGGCCTCGTTTCCGGATGGCTTTACTGGCGTCATCGCGCCGCGAATCCTCCGGTCGCAGAACAACGCATTCGGTCTTTGGCTGTGCTTCCATTTGAAAATCTTTCCGGCGATCCGAGTCAGGATTATTTTGCTGATGGCATGACCGACGAGTTGACCACCGACATCGCTCAGCTCGGTTTCCTGCGCGTCACCTCCCGCACTTCCGTGATGCAGTACAAAGGCCAGGACAAGCCGATTGCCGAAATCCGCCAGAAGCTCGATGTCGATGCTGTCGTCGAAGGTTCGGTGGCGCGCTCTGGGAACACCGTGCGCATCAACGCGCAGTTGGTGGAAACATCCGATGATCGTCACATTTGGGCGCAGAGCTTCGAGCGCAATGCCCAGGACATCGTGGCTTTGCAGGACGATGTCGCCCGAGCCGTCGCGCAAACGATCCAAACCGTCTTGCAGCCGGGCGAGCAATCGCGCCTTGAGAATGCCCGGCCCGTGAGCATTCAGGCATACGAAGCGTATCTTCGTGGCCTCAGTATGCAAAAGCAGCGCACGCAGGATTCTCTGACAAAGAGCGTCGATTTCTTCACTCAAGCGACAGAATTGGACCCCACGTTTGCTCCTGCCTACGCCGGACTTGCGAACAGCTACGATCTCTTGAGCGACTATAGCATCGTGCCCGATCGTGAAGCGGGCCCGAAAGCCAAGGCGGCCGCGCAGCGCGCTCTATCTCTCGACAATTCTCTCGCTTCTGCGCATGCCGCGCTCGCGTTTGCTCTCTGGCATTACGATTGGGACTGGAAAACCTCCGACGTGGAATTTCAGCGCGCTCTTTCGTTGAATCCCAATGACGCTCACGCCCACCACTGGTATGGCCTGTTTCTTGCGGCCAAGCGCGATTTCGCCGGAGCGTCCCAGCAATTGCAAGTGGCTCGCGAACTGGATCCTCTGTCGCTCATCATTCAGACGAATGTTGGATGGGTGCACTACTACCAGCATGATTTCGCGAAATCCGAAGCTGATTTTCTGAATGTCTTGGAGCAGGATTCCAATTTTACTTCTGCGAGCACTAAGCTCTGGCTCGCCTATGCCTGCGATGGAAAGCGCATGGAAGCGATCCAGGAGCTCGAAGACGATTTGCGCAGCCGGGGAGACAATGCCCAAATCGCGTCTATCGAAAATGCGGACCGCACGACCGGTTTCAATGCGGCTGTCCAGAGCTTGATTGACTCATTGTCGAAAGGCGCCACTCCCGGTACGGTCAATCCTTATCATTTGGCCATGCTGAACGCGCTGATCGGCAAAAAACAAGAAGCGCTCGCTCAACTGCGAAATGCCGACGCCGATCGCAGCGAGTGGATGGTTTACATCAGCACGGAACCGGCCTTCGATTCCATCCGCTCGGATCCTGAATTCCAAAAAATTCTCGCCGACGTTCATATTCCCGCGCAGTAAATCTCACTGTCCCGATTCCACGTTGTTTCGCGAAGGTCGCCGCGCGGAATTCGTCTCGCAGATGGCGGTTCGGCGTGGCTTTTTGCCTTCCCGCGCAATATGCGGAAAACAATGATGTTTTCCCTACCTGTCTTTGAGTACAGGGATTTCCTCTCACGCGTCATCGCGCGGCGCTCTGCTTGACCCTGCGACTCTCGTCGCCTAGCCTGAACCTATACGTTGCACCTGCGTTTTGGTGACTTCTCCTCGCCGAGGGGCGCATGGGAATTCGCGAGTGTCCATTTTGTGGCCAAAGGATCTCGGATACATTCCGAGACTGTCCGCATTGTCATGAAACGCTTCCGGGCGTCCCGAGGAAAGAAGCGCCGGTCTATGTGCAGAAAAAGAGCAGAGTGCGCCGCGGGCTCTTCTACATGATGGTTGTCGCGGCCATTTATTACTTTTTTTCGCCCAATAGCCCGCTGAAGCTCCCCGTGCCCTTTGCGCCCATATTGACCACTTACCTTCTGCCTGTGTTTTTCCTCGCCGGCCTCGGAATGGTCCTCTTCGGCCTCTTCCAGCACGTCCGCGAATAGTTTCGCAAGAAACACCCTCACCGACTGGCATCCTTCCACTGAATTCCGATAAAATGATTCTATCCAATGCGGCGGAAGCAACTTTTCGCCGGGAAGGCTCCATGGAACCAGCAATCGCGCAGCGTCACAAAACGGTCGGCGTAAAGGTCGGCAAAGTCCAGGTTGGCGGCGGCGCGCCCGTCGTCGTGCAATCGATGACCAACACCGATACCGCCGACGTCGAGAGCACCGTCCGGCAATATCTCGAACTCGCGCAAGCCGGCTCGGAAATCGTGCGCGTCACGGTCAACGTTCCCGAAGCCGCCGCCGCCGTTCCTGAAATCAAGCGCCGCGTCCTCGACGCCGGCTGCGACACGCCGCTCATCGGCGACTTCCACTATAACGGCCACGTCTTGCTCACGAAGTATCCCGATTGCGCCAA
>JASHRL010000057.1 GCA_030037355.1 Candidatus Acidiferrales bacterium
CTCAATACTACAATCGAGTTATGCAAATCCGAATTTTTTCTCGCTCGCTTCTGTCGTTCCGCGTGACGCGACCCATAAAGGCGTTGCATAATATATCCGAAAGTCTATATTCGCTCTTTTGCACTTCTGTCGGTGCCGGCCTTTTCCGGCCACAAACCTATGCCACCACAAATAGATCGCGTCCGCGTCGTTGACTCCCACACCGAGGGCGAACCCACTCGCTTGGTCATCGCTGGGGGCCCGCCGCTTGGTAACGGCTCATTGGCCTCGCGTGTCGAACGCCTCCGCCACGAATTCGACTGGTTTCGCTCAGCTGTCGTCAACGAGCCGCGCGGCTCCGACGCCATCGTTGGTGCGCTTCTCTGCGAGCCCGTGGACAAATCCTGCGCTGCCGGCGTGATCTTCTTCAACAATGTCGGCTATCTCGGCATGTGCGGCCACGGAACCATCGGTCTCATCGTGACCCTCGCTTATCTGAATCGTCTCAAGCCCGGCGAGCACCGCATCGAAACTCCCGTGGGCATTGTCATGACTCATTTTCACGAAACCGGCGAAGTTTCTGTCGATAACGTCCCAAGCTATCGCCACGCCGCCGATGTTGCCGTCGACGTTCCTGGCCACGGCCGCGTCGTTGGCGACATCGCCTGGGGCGGAAACTGGTTTTTCCTCGTCAAGCAGCAGGACGACCACGCTGGCCTCGAATTGAAATTCTCGAATATCGACCATCTCACCGAATTTACATGGGCCATTCGCAAGGCGCTCGAAGACCACCACATCACCGGCGCGCATGGCGAAGTCATCGACCACATCGAGCTTTATGCTCCTTCCGAGCTTCCCGGCGCCAATAGCAAGAATTTCGTCCTCTGCCCGGGGAAAAGTTACGACCGCTCGCCCTGTGGAACCGGAACCAGCGCCAAAATGGCGTGCCTCTATGCCGATGGCAAATTGAAGGAAGGGCAAATCTGGCGGCAGGAGAGTATCGTCGGCAGCACGTTTGAAGGCAGCATCTCGATTCGCAATGGCGAGCTTCACCCGACAATCAAGGGACGCGCCTACGTGAACGCGGAAAGTGAATTGATTTTCGACCGTCGCGATCCCTTTTGCTTCGGCATCACAAAATGAGCGTTGCTTCCCACGATGTCATAATCATTGGCGCAGGCATCGTCGGCGCCGCATGCGCTTTGGCTTGCGCTCGCGAAGGCCTGCGCGTCGCCATCGTCGAAGCGGAAACCATCGGCGGCGGCGCCACGGCCGCCGGCATGGGTCATCTCGTCGTGATGGACGATTCCGAAGCGCAATTCGCTCTCACATATTTTTCCCAGCTTCTCTGGCAGAAGCTCGCTACCGATCTTCCCGCCGACGTCGAGTTCGAATCCTGCGGCACGATTTGGGTCGCTGCTGATGAAGAAGAACTGGCCGCTGTGAAGCAGAAAAAAGTTTTCTACGAATCGCGCGGCGTTCCCGCCGAAATTCTCGATGCCAAATCGCTCCATGAAGCCGAGCCAAATTTGCGCGAAGGTCTTCCCGGCGGCCTTCTTGTTCCCAGCGACGCCGTAATCTACGCGCCCTGCGCCGCGCGTTTCCTCGTCGAGCAGGCGCAGTCGCGCGGCGCGCAGTTGTACCTTCCCGCCGTGGTCACGGAAATCACTGCGGATGGCGTGCGCATCAATAATGGCTCGACGCTCTCCGCTCACTGGATCGTCAACGCCGCGGGCAGTTGGTCTCCTTCGCTCACGCCGGGAATCGAAGTCAAGAAACGCAAAGGCCACTTGCTCATCACCGATCGTTATCCCGGCTACGTGAAGCATCAGCTCGTCGAGCTCGGCTATCTGAAAAGCGCGCATTCCTTTACCTCGGAATCCGTCGCATTCAATGTTCAGCCGCGCCGCACCGGCCAGATGCTCATCGGTTCGTCACGCCAATTTGGCGTCGAAGGCAGGGAAATCAATTCCGCCATGCTTGCCCGCATGCTCTCTCGCGCAGAGGATTTTCTTCCCGGCATCGCCAATCTCTCCGCCATTCGCAGTTGGACCGGTTTCCGCGCCGCCACGCCCGATAAATTGCCTTTGATCGGTCCTCATTCTGCGCGTGAAGGCGGCCGCGATAATTTGTTCCTCGCCACCGGTCACGAAGGTCTCGGCATCACGACTTCCCTCGGCACCGCCGCGCTTCTTGTCGATCAGTTGCTCGAACGCCCGTCGCAAATCCCCGTCGCGCCGTATTTGCCGTCGCGCGCTCGCGAGAATGTCCATGCCTGACGCCATCTCCGTCACCGTCAATGGAACGGCCGTCCGCGTGCCGCTGAACTCGACCGCTCTCGTCGCGATCCTCATGAGCCGCGCCTCGTCTCCCGCTCGATTCGTTCGCCGCTCACTCTCGGGCGAGCCGCGCGGCCCTCTTTGCGCCATGGGCATTTGCTTCGAGTGCCGCGCCACAATCAACAATCAGCGTCACAGCCGCACGTGCCTGATTCTTTGCGCGCCGGGAATGGACATCCGCACCGATGACTAGCGCGAGCCGCAATTTCGATGTTCTCATCGTGGGCGCCGGGCCCGCGGGCATGGCGGCCGCATGTTGCGCTTCGGAAAACGGTCTTCGCGTCGCCATCGTTGACAATAATCCGCAGCCGGGCGGCCAAATCTGGCGCGGCGCCTCGCAGAGCTCCGCCGTTCCCGAGGCCGCTCCCTGGTATAAAAAACTCGCCGCCTCTCGCGCGCAGGTTCTCTCCGGCACAGAAGCCTACGATCACCCCGCGCCCGGCAAGCTCCTCGCGTCATCTCCGGGCGGAGTTTGCGAAATTTCTTACGCGAAGTTGATTCTTTGCACTGGCGCGCGCGAACGCTTCCTGCCGTTTCCCGGCTGGACGCTGCCCAACGTCATCGGCGCTGGCGGCCTGCAAGCACTCGTCAAATCCGGTTTTTCCATTGCGGGCAAGAAAATCGTCGTCGCCGGCAGCGGCCCGCTTCTTCTGGCTGTCGCCGCGTATCTCCGCGAGCATGGTGGCGATGTGCGCCTCATCGCCGAGCAATCCTCCTGGCCGCGCTTGATTCGTTTCGGTCTCGCGCTCGCATTTCAAAAAGAGAAACTCGCGCAATCATTTGCATTGAAGTGCCAGCTCGCCGGTATTCCTTATAAGGCCGGCTGCTGGCCCGTTGCCGCTGAAGGAAACGGCCGGGTCGAAAGCGTCACGCTGCGCAGCGGAAATAAAACGTGGAAAGAAGCGTGCGACTATCTCGCCTGCGGATTCTTCCTCGTGCCCAATGTCGAGCTTCCTTTGCTTCTCGGCTGCGAACTCCGCGCCGGCTTCGTCCGCGTCGATGATTTCCAGCAAACCACAATTCCCGAAGTCTATTGCGCCGGCGAACCCACAGGCATCGGCGGCCTTGATCTCTCGCTTGTCGAAGGCCAGATCGCCGGCCACGCTGCTGCGGGCAATCGCGAAGCCGCTCGCAAGCTCTTCCGCGAGCGCGATCGTTCGCGCAAGTTCGCCGCCGCGCTCGGGCGCGCATTTTCCCTTCGCGATGAGCTGCACTCCTTGCCTGCCGATGCCACATTTATTTGCCGTTGCGAAGATGTCACCCTCGCGCGCCTGCGCAATCATTCCTGCTGGCGCGCCGCCAAGTTGCAGACGCGCTGCGGCATGGGCTCGTGCCAGGGACGAATCTGCGGCCCGGCTGTCGAATTCCTGCTCGGCTGGAAACCCGAATCGGTCCGCCCGCCGATCTATCCCGTTTCCGTCTCCAGCCTTGCGAAAAATATCTCAATCGAATCACAATCATCACTTCAAGAGGAGCTCCGATGAATTGGACAGGCGTTATTCCCGCGATCACCACGTGCTTCGACCAGAACTACAAAATCGATCACGGCTTCATGACGAAGCATTGCCGTTGGGTGGTCGAAAGCGGTTGCACGGGCATCGTCCCGCTTGGCTCTCTCGGCGAAGGCTCGACGCTTGAGTACGCGGAAAAGCTCGCCGTCGTCGAAACTTGCGTTCGCGCCGTTGGCTCGCAGGTTCCCGTCGCTGCCGCGATTGCTTCGCTGCGTACCGCCGAAGCCGTCGATCTCGCCAAAGCCGCCGCAGACAAGGGCTGCTCCGGCCTGATGATTCTTCCGCCTTACGTTTACCGCGGCGATTGGCGCGAGATGAAATCCCACGTCGCCGCTGTCCTTCGCGCCACGAAACTTCCCTGCATGCTCTATAACAATCCCGTTTCTTACGGTACGGATTTTCTCCCCGAACAAATCGCCGAACTTGCTCACGAACACGCCAATCTCGCATCCGTGAAAGAATCCAGCACCGACGTTCGCCGCGTCACGGCCATTCGATCCTTGCTCGGTAATCGCCTCGCGATTCTTGTCGGCGTCGATGACGCCATCGTCGAAGGCATTCGCGTCGGCGCTGTCGGCTGGATCGCTGGCCTCGTCAACGCATTTCCCCAAGAGTCCGTGGATCTCTTCAACTTTGCCGCTGTCGGCGACTTCGACAAAGCGTTCTGCATCTATAAATGGTTCCTGCCGCTCTTGCGCATGGATACCGTTCCGAAATTCGTGCAGCTCATCAAGCTCGCGCAGGAAGAAGTCGGCATGGGCAATGCGCGCGTCCGCGCTCCGCGTTTGGAGCTTGTCGGCGAGGAGCTCGCCGAAGCAAAGGCCATCATCCGTCGCGCGATGGAAACGCGTCCGCAGTCGCGCGCCGCTCAGGAGGCGGCCCGCTCGTAATTTTCATCGCGCGCATAAAACAGGAGGTTTTCATGACATTGACAGGTAGATCGATCATCGGCTCGCAACTCGCCGAGCCTTGCGGAAAAGCTTTTCACGCCGTAAATCCCGCCACCGGACAATCGCTCGAGCCTGCGTATTATTCCGCGTCCGATTCTGACGTGAATCAGGCCGCTGCCGCTGCCGCGCGCGCGTTCGAGGTTTACAGCCGCGCTACCGGCAAAGCCAAAGCCGCATTCCTCCGCAAAATCGCCGAGAAAATTGAAGGCCTGGGCGACGATCTCGTCAATCGCGCCGTCGCGGAAACCGCCCTGCCTCCCGCGCGCATCAAGACGGAAATTGGCCGCACGTGTTTTCAGCTTCGCATTTTCGCGCAGCTCGTCGAAGAAGGCTCTTGGGTTTCCGCGCGCATCGATCGCCCCGATCCGCATCGCACGCCGATTCCCAAGCCCGACATGCGTTCGCTCGAGCGTCCGCTCGGCCCTGTCGCCGTTTTCTGCGCCTCGAATTTTCCTCTTGCCTATTCCGTCGCCGGCGGCGACACAGCCTCCGCGCTTGCCGCGGGAAACCCCGTCGTCGTCAAGGGCCACAATGCTCATCCCGGCACAGCCGAAATGGTCGGTCAGGCGGTTCGCGATGCCGTCCGCGACTGCGGCTTGCCCGAAGGTGTTTTTTCTCTCGTCTTCGACTCTGGAATCGAAGTTGGAGTCGCTCTCGTCAATCATCCTGAAATCAAAGCCGTCGGTTTCACCGGCTCGCGTCAGGGCGGCCGCGCGCTGATGAATGCCGCCGCGTTGCGTCCGGTGCCGATTCCTGTTTACGCCGAGATGAGCAGCGTGAATCCGTTTTTCATTCTCCCTGGCGCAATGAAGGAACGCGGCGCCGAAATCGCCAAAGGTCTGCACGCGTCCGTCACAGTCGGCGCCGGCCAGTTTTGCACCAAGCCCGGCGTTATCATTCCCGCCGCCGACGTCGAAAATTCCGCGCCCGTGCGCGAATTCGTCTCCAGCTTCGGCGAATTGATGAAGGCTCCCGCCGATTTCACGCTTCTCACTGAGCGCATCCATTCTGCCTATTTCGATGGCGTTCGCGCCCGCGGCGCCAAGCAGGGCATCAGTTCTGTCGCGCAGAATTTGCCCGAGCAGAATGCCGCCGGCTTCCGCGTTGGCACTTCGCTTTTTGAAACCGAAGCATCGAGCTTCCTCGGTGACGCCACGCTGCAGGACGAAATCTTTGGCCCTTCGACGCTGCTCGTCCGTCATTCTTCGCGCGAACAACTCTTCGAAATCGCTCGCAATCTCGAGGGCCATCTCACCGCCACGATTCACGGCACCGAAGAGGACTTGCGCGAATATGCAGATCTTGTCGCCCTTCTCGAATCCAAGGTCGGCCGCTTGATTTTCAATGGCTATCCCACCGGTCTCGAAGTCGGCCACGCCACCGTCCACGGCGGCCCATATCCCGCCACGTCCGACGGCCGCACGACTTCCGTCGGCACGCAGGCCATTCATCGCTTCGCGCGCTTGGTCTGCTACCAGAATTTCCCCGATGCTGCGCTTCCCGGCGAATTGCAAAACGACAATCCCCTCGGCATCTGGCGCCTCATCGATGGCCAAATGACCCGCGACGCCGTCTCGAGCGTCCCCAAAGTTCAGGCGAAATCGACGTAGCGGCGCAAGCAACGCCGCCAGCCTCAATTACCATGGCCAATCGCAACCGAACGCCAGAGGCGCAAACAGCGCACATGAGCGGCTTAAACAAGCAGGAACAATTCGCCATCGCAGCCGTCGCCAGGCGCTTTTCCGCGACGCTCGAAAAGGGCCGCGATCCCTCGCGCCCTTGCATCATCGTCGCCAAAAAACGCATTGCCATCGAGATCGCAGCCCTCAAACCGCGCGGCGCTCGCCAAACGAACGTCGCCAGGCCTCATTTGCGCTTCGACAGAGTCGTCCTCCGCCTCATGGAACGCCTGCAAAACGCGTTCGCCAAAACTGTGCCAGACGGCACAACAGTTTTGCTGACCGTAACCGCTCCCATTCGTTTGGCTTCGAAAACCACCGTCGCTCTCGAAGATAAAATCCAAACTGTCCTCCAGCGAGATTCGCCGCTGCCGGATGCGAAAGAAACGATTCACGGAAATCGTATCCACATCCGGATTTTGCGCGGCCTGTCCGCGTCGGCGCCGAAAATGATCGGCTTCGTCCACAATCTCGATTCCGACCCTCTTCTGCTCTTGAATATGTCTCAGGAATTGCTTGACCTCGCCGGTAGTGCGGCCATCAGCCGCGCGGCGCCGCAGACCGGCGATCGCTGGCTCGTCGTGCTCAGCGACCGGGGAATTTCATGTTTGGAAGCCTATCGCTACATCTACTCCCATCTGCGCATGCCTGCCATCTTCAAGAAAATTCTCATCGTCTTCAGCGATGGTCAAGTCGAGGGATTGACGAAGTAAATTCGGTTTGCACGCGCCAGCCAATTTATAAGGCGTCGTCTCGTTGGCCCGTCTTATTTGCAGATCGGCCTTTGATAGCGAGTCCGTTTGAATTTTCACTCTTTGTGTAACGATCCAGAAAATGCAAACAGGCCTATTGCCGACCCCCCTGTTTCCACACGGAAATGCTGCCAAATTGCGCTTTTTCGTTTATGATTCGCGGTTCCGGCCGCATCGTATTGCCCGCCGGGCGATCTCCAACTGGGGAGGAGAATTCCAAATGAAGCGTGTGCATTCGTCTGCGGAGAAATCTATTTTCTGGACCAGCTTTGTCGTTTTTCTTTTTCTCGCGAGCGTTCTTGCTGCGGGCGTTCTTGCCCAAAATGACCCTCCGCAGTCGATGCAAGACGCGGCGAGCGCGCAGGGATCGCGCAGCGGCTCTTCGCAACCCGTGCATCCCAATTTCGCCCTCGCCGAGCGCTTCGTTCCCTCCGCTGTCGACAAGCTTGTTTTCGATATGAGCGTCACGCCGCACTGGTTCGAGCTCTCCGATCGCTTTTGGTACAGCTATGAAACTCCGGAAGGCACGCAATACTGGGTCGTTGATCCGCTTAAGCGCACGAAGACTCCGCTCTTCAATAACGCCAAGATCGCCGAGCAGTTGTCCACTCTCACCGGCTACGCCTATGACGCGCAGCATCTCCCCGTCAAGAATCTGAAACTCGTCAAGAGTGATACCGCTCTTCAGTTCGAAGTCGAGGTCTCCAAAGACGCCGTCATTCCCAACGAAACCAAGAAAGCCCAAACCAACGAAGAGGAAACGATTCAGGAGGACAAAGAGCATCAGCAAATGGGCCAGCGGCAAAATCAGCAGAACGAAGAAGGCGCGGAAGGCGCAGAAGCCAAGCCGCCCGCCACGCGCACCATCTATTTCGAATTGGATCTCGCCACGGGCGAGGTCACTCGCCTCGACGGCATGGAAGCCCCGCTCAAGAAGCCCATGTGGGCTTCCGTTTCTCCCGATGGCAAGACCATCGTTTTCGCTCGCGGCTTCAATCTCTATATGATTGACGCCGATAATTACAAGAAAGCCCAGAAAAATCCCGGCGATAAATCCATCGTCGAAACGCAGCTCACCACCGATGGCGTGGATCGCTTCAGCTACGCGCGCCTCCTCGTCGACGAGGAAAAAGACGCACTCAAGAAATTTCAGAAGGGCGACGTGAATCCCGCCGGTCCGCGCACCATCCCCATTTCAATTTATTGGTCCAAGGACTCCAAAAAATTTGCCGTCGTTCGCTCCGACGATAGAAAAGTCGCCGACCTCTGGGTCATACACACGCTCGCTAATCCCCGTCCCACGCTCGAAACCTATCCCTACGCCATGCCCGGCGAAGCCAACGTTCCGCAATATGAAGTTCAGGTCTTCGACGTAGCCTCGAAGCAGCATCTTGTCATTCAGACCGCCGGTTTCAAGGATCAGACCGTCTCAATTTCGACCGATCGCATCCTTGCCCGCGATCGCGAACACGAACTCCAGCAGACCGAAGGCGAACAGCGCAATTTCGGCGGCTTCGGCGAGCCGATGACCGGCCAGTGGCTCTCCGACACTTCCGACAAACTCTATTTCGTCCGCACCAGCCGCGATCTCCATCGCATCGACGTCTGCGTCGCCGACACTTCTACAGGCGCATCAAAGGTTCTCATTCAGGAGCGCTCCAACACCTACATGGACGATCGTCCTCTGCGCCTCGCTGATAACGGTCACGAACTCATCTGGTGGTCCGAACGCGACGGCTGGGCCCACTACTATCTCTACGATTCCGAAGGCCACCTGAAAAACCAAATCGACTCCGGCGAGTATATGGCCGACCAAATCCTCGCCATCGATTCCAAGACAAGCGAAATGTACTTCACTGCCACCGGCCACGAATCCGGAGAAGATCCTTACTACGTCCATCTCTACAAAATGAATCTCGATGGTTCCGGCCTGAAACTTCTCGACCCCGGCAATTTCGACAACGCCTTCAGCGCCTCCGACTCTGGCAAATATTTCATCGACACCTACTCGCGCGTCGACACCGCTCCCGTCTCCATCCTCTATGATGACCAGGGCGCGAAGCTCCTCGAACTCGAAACCACCGACGTCAGCCGCCTGCTTCAGGCTGGCTTCAAATATCCCGAGACGTTCCACGTCAAGGCCGCCGACGGAATCACGGACCTCTATGGCGTGATGTTCAAACCCTTCGATTTCGATCCTTCGCGCAAGTATCCCATCATCGAGTATGTCTATCCCGGCCCGCAGACGGAATCCGTTAACAAGTCCTTTAACCCCAAAGATCAGAACGTCGCTCTTTCACAGCTTGGATTCATCGTCATCCAGGTCGGCAATCGCGGCGGCAGCCCGCAGCGCGATAAGTGGTACGACACCTACGGCTATGGCAACTTGCGTGATTACGGCCTCGCTGACAAAAAAGCCGCTGCCGAAGAGCTCGCCGCCATTCATCCCTATATCGATATCGATCGCGTCGGCATCTGGGGTCATTCCGGCGGCGGCTTCATGACCGCGGCGGCCATGCTTCAGTATCCCGATTTCTTCAAGGTCGGCTGGTCGGAGTCAGGCAATCACGAAAACAACGTCTACAACAAATTCTGGAGCGAGAAATATCACGGCGTCAAAGAAACTGACGAAAAGGACGGCACCGTCGAGTTTCTCTATCACATCGACAAAAATTCCGAGCTGGCCAAAAATCTCAAGGGCCATCTGATGCTCACCACCGGCGACATGGACAACAACGTCCACATGGCCAACACCATGCGCCTCGCCAATGCGCTCATCAAGGCTAATAAGCGTTTCGACATGTTCGTCTTTCCCGGCTTGCGCCACAGTTACGCGCCCGAAGCCGAATATGTCTTCTGGATGCGCGCCAATTATTTCTGCCGCTGGCTCTTGGGCTCGTCGGAGACTGACCCCGACGTCCTTGAGCTTCAGCGCGGGGAGCAAGCCACCCCGAGTCACAAACTCGAGCAATAATCATCGGCGCCAGCGTAAAGATCAAAAGAAAGAGGAGGCGGAACTGGTCGGAACCGCCTCCTGCGTCCCTGGGGTGTGAGTCTCCGCTCGCTGCCTAGGGAGGTGCGTAGCGGTTGCAACTCCTCCCCTAAACCCTGCCTCCCGAAAAAAGTTGCGGGAGATTTTCTCGCCGCGCCATAAAATGAACGCGTGCCGTTACCGTGCAGTCTCAGCCGCTTCGGCGCAAGCGCTGCCTTCGGACACGGTCGAAAACAATGAAGAAACGCCGCTTCGGTTCGCAGGAAATTCCACGAGACAAGCCTCGTCACGAGGAAATCGACGAAGCCGGTCTTCTCGCTTATCTCGCCACGATTTCTCGGCCGGAAAGCATTCGCGAAATCGCTCGCGGCCTGTCGTTGCGTCACTGGGGCCGCCGCGCGTTGCCTAAACTTCTCAAGCTCCTCATTCGCCGCGGCGACGTCGAAGAAAATCACGACCGCTATCGCCTCGCCGGCCAGCGGCCAGCGCCGAAAACCGCTCCTCGTGCCGAGTCGCCAGCGGCAAAGCGCCCGGCATCCGCTCATCGCCCGCCATCGCAATCTTCGTCCGCATCGAAGCACGACCCGAACCTAATTTCCGGCCGCCTCGTTGCCCATCGCGATGGCTATGGCTTCGTCGTTCCCGATCATCCTGTTCGCGGCATGGAAGGCGATCTCTTCATCAGTCCCGATGCCATGGGTGACGCCCTCCATGGCGACAAAGTCCTCGCGCGCATCGGTCGTCGCCGTCCCGACGCTCGCTTCGAAGGCCGCATCGAAAAAATCCTCGAACGCGCCAATCCCACCGTCGTCGGCTTGTTTCGCTATGGCCCGCACGGCAATGTCGTTCTCCCGTACGAAACGCGCATCGCCCACGAAATCATCATTCCTCCGGGCGCTGAGCTTACGCCGGAATTGCAGCAGAAGCTCGGCGCTGCCTCCGGCGAATTGCCGCGCGCCAATCGCCGTTTGCGTTTGCCGGAGCTCGATGGCGCCGTCGTCAACGTTGAACTCACGCGTTTCCCGCACGCCGGCGTCGCTCCCGCCGGACGGGTCGTCGAAATTCTCGGCCGCCACGGCGAAATGGGCGTCGACGTCGAAATCGTCATTCGCAAGCATCATCTCCCGCATGTTTTTGACGAACAGGTCCTCGCGCAGGCCCGCGCCGTCGCCCATCCGGTCGCGGAAAGCGATCTTCGTGGCCGCCGCGATTTCCGCCATCTCCCCATCGTTACCATCGACGGCGAAACCGCCAAGGATTTCGACGACGCCGTTTACGTCGCGCCTCGCCCCGATGGCGGCAATGAGCTTCAAGTCCACATCGCCGACGTCGCGCATTACGTCCATCGCGGCTCCGCGCTCGATGCCGAGGCCCGCCTGCGCGGCACTTCTGTTTATTTTCCCGACCGCGCCGTCCCCATGCTCCCCGAGGAACTCTCCAATGGCATCTGCTCCCTCAATCCTCGCGTGGATCGTCTCGTGATGAGCGCCATCCTCCAGCTCGATAGCTCCGCGAAAGTTCTCAGCGCCGAATTCACCCCAGGCGTCATTCGCTCCGCCGAGCGCATGACTTACACCAACGTCAACAAAGTCCTCGAATCCGATCCCGCTATGACCGATCGTTATTCCTCTCTCGCCGGTCACTTTCGCCACATGCGCGATCTCGCCCTTGCGCTCAACAAACGCCGCGTCGCTCGCGGCTCCATCGATTTCGATTTGCCCGAGCCGGTCATCGAATTCGATCCCATGGGCCGCATGATCGGCATTTCTCGCAGCGAGCGCAATATCGCTCATCGCATCATCGAGGAGTTCATGCTCGCCGCCAACGAAGCCGTCGCCGGCTATCTCGAACGCCGCAAGATCCCTTCGCTCCATCGCGTCCATGAAAAGCCCGACCCGAAAAAAGTCCTCGAATTCGAGGAGCTCGCCCGCGCCTTCGGCTATTCTCTCGGCGTCGAGGATCTATCCGAACGCCGCGTCACCGTTCGTCATGGCCAGGTACGCGCGCCCGGCCGTGGCCGCCATGCCCGCATGCGTCCGATGGAAATCTCCCTTCCGCCGGACGAAATCGACATTCGTCCGCAGCATTATCAGCGCCTCACCGCGCAGATCGCCGGAAAACCCGAAGAGCGCATCGTCTCCTATCTCATGCTGCGCTCCCTCAAGCAGGCGCGTTACGCCGCCGAATCCCTCGGTCATTTCGCCCTCGCCGCTCCCGAATACACGCATTTCACTTCGCCCATCCGCCGCTATCCCGATCTCATCGTTCATCGCGCGCTCAAATGGGCGCTCGAAAATCCCTCCGCGAAAAATGGCCCCTATCGCGAAGTCGAACTTCAGGAAATCGCCTCGGAGACCTCCGAAGCCGAGCGTCGCGCCGACGCCGCCGAGCGCGAGCTGATGGATTGGAAAACCGCTCAATATATGGAAGGCCATCTCGGCGAAGAATACGAAGCTCTCATCATTTCCGTGCAGAAATTCGGCTTCTTCGTTGAGCTCATCGACGTCTTCGTCGAAGGCCTCGTTCCCATTGATCGTCTCGAAGCCGCTTTCGGCGGCCATTTTTCCTATCGCGAAAGCGGCCATGCCATCGTCGCCGAATCGCCTCGTTCCCGCCGCACCCGTGGCTCCTCCGCCGATTCTCGTCGCGAATTCACTCTCGGCGAAAAGGTTCGCGTCCGCGCCGAGCGCATTGATCCCCTTCGCAATCGCGTCGAATTCAGCGTCGTACCATGATCTAGGCTCGGAATCTCGTTTTTATACGTTTTCCACAGGTTATCGCTTCGTATTGATACGTTTTCGACAGAATGTCTTTTCGTACTATTGACGCCCCCCAAGCGCCTCCCTACGCTAGTTTCATGTCGAAGTACGCCTCTTTTTTGGGCAAGCGCGTCGAGGTCAACTATCGCGCCGGCGAAATTCACATGAGCGCCACCGGCACTCTCGCCGCAGACTCCGGCCAGTCCATTCGCCTCGAAGATCGTTTCGAGCAATCCGGCCGCGAAAAGACCGTCCGCGTGGAGATTCCTTATCCCTCGGTTGTTCGCGTCCGCGAAATCATCGTGCAGCGCGAAAAAGAAGCTCTTCCCGTTTCCTGATTTCTTCTCCCGCCATCTTGCAATCCGCGCCCGTCCGTCTTTCTTGCATTTTGATTTTCTCTCGCGCCTTTTCCCCGCTATATTGATTCCTTCTCACGAGGAGGCTTCATGCAGCCGAAGGTTGGACTGATTGGCTTGGGCCTGATGGGTTCGCCGATGGGCCGCAATCTTTTGAAAGCCGGATTTCCTTTGACCGTCTGGAATCGCACGCGCGCCAAATCCGAAAAACTCGCCGCCGAAGGCGCCGCCATCGCCGCTTCTCCGCGCGACGTCGCCGCTGCATCCGACGTTCTCATCACCATCGTCAGCGATCCGCCCGCTCTCGAAGAAATTCTTTGGGGAAAGGAAGGCGCATTATCGGCGCTCAAAAAAGGCAGTGTCTATATTGATTCCAGCACAGTCACGCCGGGTCTCGCGCGACGCATCGCCGCTGCCTGCGCCGAGCGCGGCGCCGATTTCCTCGACGCGCCCGTCACTGGCGGCACCTGGGGCGCCGAAAAAGGCGAGCTCGTTTTCATGATGGGCGGGGAAAAAGAAGTCCTCGATCGCGTCGAGCCGGTTCTTCAAGCCGTCGGCAAGCGTTTTTTCCTTCTCGGCCCCAATGGCGCTGGCCAAACCGTGAAGCTCGCCATGAACATGATCTTGGCGCTCGAAGTCGAAGCGCTCGCGGAAGGTTTGGAGCTCGTCACGCGCTCCGGCGTTCCCGCCGAGCGCCTCATCGAAGTTCTGCAATCCAGCATGGGCCGCGCGCCGGTCCTCGACGTGAAAGCGCCTGTCATCATCAAGCGCGATTTCACGCCTAGCTTCCCGCTGCGACTCATGCACAAGGACATGCGCCTCGCGCTCGAACTCGCCAAAGAAAATGGCGTCGAACTTCCCGCTGGCGCTGCCGCTTTCGCCGCCTACTCCGCCGTCAAGGCCGCCGCGCAAGGCGACGTCGACTACGCCGCCATCGCCAACTACTGGCGCAAAAATTAGGAGAAACTTCAGTGCCGCTTCCTAACTTACCGCCAAGGGTAGCGTTCCTTCATGTCATTAACGATCACCGGTGGCTAGCGGCCAGCGGATGTTCGTGGAATCTCCTCATGGCGAATAACGGCGTAAATACGGTCAGGGCTGAGGCTGACAGGTTGCTGCCCGACGTCATTGTGGCTGTCCGAGACTGCGTGCTATTGCAAGCGCGCTCCCTAATCGACTTTTATACAAAATGTCATGCCCGGGAAACTGACATACTCCTGTGCGACTTTGGCGGCCTATCGATCGAACCTGTCCTTAAGTCAACCTTAGAAGGGTACAAGAAATCGATAGAAGTTCATTTGCTTCACCTCACCGCTTGGAGAGACTCGGACTACCGGGCGAAACATTCCGCGAGCGGGCAGCCAAACACAATGAATCGAGACTGGAATAAAGATATCGCACCACTCATTGATAACATCCTCGCAGCCCTGAAGGATGCTTCATCTAAAACCTCGCCGTGGGCCAGGCCATTCGCGGATTTGCACGCGGCCTGCGATTCGCGGTACCGAAACAAGTTGTTTCCCTGGCCGACGCATCTGGGAGAGAAATCTGATGTAGAGAAGTACCTTACCGCGTGCGGGCTATAGACCGTTTGCTGGCCCCGTCCTTTTCGAGTTTTCGGCCTGCTGGCCACTCATCACTGACCACTGACCACTGTCTTTTCACGCATTCGCCGCAAAATAACTCAGCGGCAATTCTCGCGCCGTACGCAGTCCCGCCGGCGCCGCCAGAATCTCCGGAATCGCATTCACCGCCACCGCTGCCGTCGCGATGTCTCCGTGCGTCCCGCCCGGGATCGTCAAGCTGATATTCGGCTCGCCGCTCAGCTCAACCGTATCCGCCGGATCCTTCGCGCCCACATACATTTTCAGTTCCATGAAAATCTTCTCGCCGCCCGGTCCCGTTCCTCGCGCGATTTGATGCACGCCCGCGACTTGCCCCGCGGCCACTTCCAGAAACGGCGTCTTCACCATTTCTTCCGCGATCATCGGCTCGATTGTCTCCGTAATCTGCTCCACCGCCAGCCCCATCCCGTCTGCCACCATCGCCACCGACTCCGGCAATCCGTGATGTTTGATGATTCCCGCCGCCACTTTTTCGCGAAATTCCTCCGGAGTCATCCCCGCGCCGATTTTTTTCTGCAACGGCAGCCGCCGCTTCGACGCATCCACAATCCGCGTCACGCGCGCCGAATCCACGCGCTGCGCCACTGCCGCGAGCGTCAGCGCCAGTTTGTCCATCACGAATCCCGGATTCACGCCCGTGCCCACCACCGCCACGCCTTCTTCCTTCGCCGCTTCATCTAGTTTTCGCGACAGCTCCGGATGCTTCCGAAACGGATACGCCAGCTCTTCGCACGTCGAAACGACACAGCATCCCGCCTCCACGCACGCCAGCAGTTGCCCCATCACGTCTTTCAAATACGACGACGTGCAATGAATCACCGCATCCACCTGCCCGCGCAGCACCGCCGTGTCCGCTGACACCGCGACTCCCCATGGCGCATCCGCCGCTCCCACGATTTCACCCAAATCCCGCCCCGCCTTCGCCGGGTCCGAATCAATCGCGCCCACAATCTCGAGCGCGTTCTTCTGCCGCATCAGTTTCACGATGGATGCCCCGATCGGCCCCACGCCGTACTGCACCACGCGAATCTTCTTTTTTGTCACCGTCAGCTCCGTCTTGGTCAATTTGCGAAGCCTGTACCTTAATTCCGAATCGCATGCCGCGCAAGCACTCGTGCGAACCGGCCGTGCATCAGTGTGGATTTTTTTGTTCCTGACGATGATCCCGAAGGCGAGCGTCATGCGGCTCTCCCAGACCGGTGCGACCTAGACAACGGGAGCATCGGATGCCAGACTTGACCGTCTGAGAGAGCGCCTGTCTGTTCGCTTCCCGACCATCAGGCACGATCTTGCCGAGGTGGATCATGGCTGCACCTGTGACGAGCGCAAATGTGAAGCGGGCGGTTCCCTTTTTCGGCGTAACCAACATGGAGGCTTCGCTAAGGTTTTACGTCGACGGACTAGGATTCACAATGAAGCATTGGTGGATCCCAGATCGTGTCGAGGAAAAGTGCCCTCCTGACGGGCGGATCCGCTGGTGCTGCTTACAGCGTGACGATGCCGCCATCATGCTTCAAGAGTTTTGGCCTGGGAGGCGGCCAACTGAAAAACTAGGGACTGGAGTAAATGTGTGCTTCCAGTGCGAGGATGCGCTGGCCCTCTACCGCGAGTTCAAATCGCGCGGAGTTCATATGCGCAAACGGCCATTTGTCGGAAACGGGCTTTGGGTGGTACCAGTTACCGATCCTGACGGTTACGGCATGGAGTTCTCGAGCCCGGCCGATGCGCCAGAAGAAAGCGAACTTGAAGAATAGCGACTCCGTCACATTTCACCATCCGCGATCGGGCGAAAATACGACTTGTTCGCGTCGTTGCTGTAGGCTTGAAATCGAAGAACAT
Source organism: Candidatus Acidiferrales bacterium (assembly GCA_030037355.1). Classification (GTDB taxonomy): domain Bacteria; phylum Acidobacteriota; class Terriglobia; order Acidiferrales; family UBA7541; genus DAHUXN01. Next base: position 16,782 of record JASHRL010000057.1, read on the forward strand.
CGACAACGCATCGTTCGATTATTATTCGCAGTCGAAATTTAAACTGCCCCATCGCCTGAAGCCGAATTTCCAGAAGTGAATTTTCTTCGCATCCTTTCGCGCCGCGCTTGTCGCTTCGTGCGGCGAGCCCCATAATGCCTCATAATGCCCGGCACCGTGGAACCTCGCTCCGAGCAACCGAGCGCCGCGCCTCGCGCGCATCGTCATTCCCGCTCGCGCACCATCCAGCACCCCGTCTTGCGCATGATGCTTCGCATCGGCGGCAGCATCCTCGCGCTCTTCCTACTTTTTCATTTCCTCCCGCTCGGCGAAGTCTGGACGACCCTCCGCCATCTCCCCGCCTATCTTTGGCTGCTCATCCTCGCCGGCTACTTAGGCGCTCACGTCGTGGCCATCAACAAATGGCGGCTGATGATCAACGTCAGCGGCGCGGGATTGAGTTTCCGCCACGCCGTCCGCTGCTATTTTTCCGGCCTTTTCGGTACGCTTTTCTTGCCTTCCATCGTCGGCGGCGATTTCATTCGCAGCGGCCTGGCGATGCGTTTCGGCGCAGGCCGCGCGGCCATCGTCCTCGGCAGTTTTCTCGACCGCGTCCTCGATTTTGTCGCCTTGATGCTTCTCGCCGCTCTCGGCGCGCTTCTCGTTCGTGGCGCGCTCGATCCGCGGACGCGCCACGTTTTCATTTCCCTCGGCGTCATCATCATCGTCGCGCTCGCCGTTCTGGGTCCGCTAGTTTTTTGGTTTCCCGCGCGGCGATTTTCTTTCCACATTCGCCGCGGCATTGTCCGCCTGCGCCAGGCCGCCCGTCCCATGCGCCGCAGGCCGCAGACCGTTCTCGCTGCTTTTTGTTTGGGATTATTCGTTCAGGGAAGCTTCATCTGGCTCACGGCGCAGGTCGCCAACGTCAGCGGTTTGCGCTTGCCATTTCGCGCCTGGCTTTTCGCCTGGCCGTTCGCCAAACTTTCCGCCGTCATTCCCATCACGCAAGGCGGCATCGGCGTCCGCGAAGCCGCTCTCGCGGCTCTGCTCGTTCCCTTCGGCGCTCGAGCTGTCAAAACGGTCGCCGTCGGCCTCGCCTGGGAAGCCGTCATCATTACCGGCGGCCTCATCGCCGGCCTCACCGCATTTCTCTTGGGACGCCTGCCTGCGGCTGCAGGCCTGCCTTCCGAGGCCAGCCTGCCCGCCGCAGCTCTGCAGCCTAAAATCCCTGCGGAAAATCCTCGCTCCGCTCCGCGCTGAGTGTCTTCAGCCCCGCGCGTCCGCCGAGAAAATATTTTGGCCCGCCGCTGCGGCTTTTTTGCTCAGCGTCTCGTCCGCTTCGTCCTGCGCTTCTTCGCCGCCTTTTTCGCCCGCCTCACCGCGATTCCTTGTATCTCAAATCGCGCGCCAAAAAGCAGCGGCCCGGAACCCAGAAACACTCGCGTCGGAAACTCGCCCGAAAAATAGCCCCGATAAATCGCGTTGAATTTCTCGAAGAGCGAAACATCCGCGCAGAAAATCTGCACGTACACCAGATCCTCCATCGCCAGATTCGCCCGCCCGAGCGTCGCGCGGAAGCCGTCGAGCATCACCCGCGCTTCCTGCTCCGCATCCGCGGGAGGTTTTCGTGTCGCCGGGTCGAGCCCGATATGTCCGCTCACGTAATACGTATCGCCCACCAGAATACCGCTCGAAAACGGCAGCGGCCCGAGCGCCGCCGGCGTTGGGAAATAAGTTCGCTTCTCATTTGTCGGCATAAATTCCCCCTTGAAACCTCATCAGATGCGCAGCCTCGCACGGCGATTCTCCTCCGCAAAAAGAAAACGGCTCGCCGCTTCCTCCGCAGCGAACCGCTCCTTAATTTCAATCGCTGCGCGCTCGCCTTTTGGCAGGGTGCTGTAAGACGGCGCAGCTTTGTGGGTCACGGTCTGCCTGCCGGGGCAGGCTTTAGCCGCGACAACAATTTTCATCTTTGTGAGAGCGGCTTCAGCCGCTGAAGTACGGTTTTCGAGTTTGAAACACACTCCTAATGCGCGTACTTCGAATAATCCGGAAACGCCGGCAGCTTCGGCTTCGGCAACGGATGATTCTTCAAATCCTCCATCGCAATCGCAATTGCTTTTTCAAGCTGCGCGTCGTGCCCTTCGCGCCACGCCTTCGGGTCCAGAATCACCGGCACATCCGGCGGCACGCCATGATTTTCCACGTCCCACGTCCCGTTCGGATTGAAGAACGCTACGCGCGGCGCCGTCACCGTTCCTCCATCGATCAGTATCGGATACCCATAGATTCCCACGAGCCCGCCCCACGTTTTTTCTCCCACCAGCGGTCCCAGTCCTGTGTGCCGGAATCCCCACGGCATCCAGTCGCCGCCCGATCCCGAAAATTGATTGATGATCATCACCTTCGGCCCGAAAATCGCGTCCAGCGGCGAAGTGAAAATCTCTCCCTGCCGCGTGTACCAGTAGCTTGTCAGCTTCCGTTGCATCGTTTCGATAATGTAATTCGCGATCGATCCGCCGGTGTTGAACCGCTCGTCCATCACCGCGCCTTCTCGTCCCACTTGCGAGAAATAATAGCGGTTGAAGTTCGTGAATCCGCCTCCTGCGGTGTTCGGCAGATACACGTACGCGAGCTTCCCGCCGCTGAGCTTCGTCACCGTTTCCAGATTGTGATTCATCCAATCGCGGTTCCGGATCGTGAATTCATTCGCAATCGGCGTCACGGTCACATCTCGCGAACCGCTCCCGTCCGCGTTTGGCCCAACCTTCAGCACCACCTGCTTCTCCGCCTTGTCCAGGAAGAAGCTGTAGATGTTGTCCGTTCCCTTCACGTCCCGGCCATCCACCGCGAGAATGTAATCTCCTGCCATGACGTTCACGCCCGGTTGCGTCAGCGGCGCTTTCAGTTGCGGGTTCCAGTTCTCGCCGCTATAGACGCGCGTAATCCGGTATCTTCCGTTTTCCACCGCGTAGTCCGCGCCCAGCAATCCGACCGTCACCGGCGGCACCGTCGGTATCGCTCCGCCGCGCACGAACATGTGCCCGACGTTCAAATCGCTCAGCATCTGGTCGAAGAGGAAATTCTCATCCTCGCGGCTCGCCAGCCCCGGCAGGTATTTCGCGTACTCTGCCTCCGCTCGATTCAAATCCAGTCCGTGGAAATTCGGCGCATAGAAGAAGTCGCGTTCGATGCGCCACACTTCGTGGTACATCTGCGTCCATTCCGCGCGCGGGTCCACCCACACTTTCATGTCGCTCATGTTCAGCATGCCTTCGCCCGGTTTCACTGGAGCCGCCGTCGCCGCAATCCCCCAGTGTTCCCCTTGCCGATAGAGCATCTTCTCCCCGTTGAACGACAGGTCGAACTCCTCCACTCCTGAAATCACCGGCGTCGTCTTCCTCGTCTTCATGTCGAACTTCGCGACGTCCAATCCGCCTTGCGGCCCGAAGACTCCCGCCTCTTCCGGAGCGATTTCCGCAATAAACAGCTCGCCGGTTTTGCCCGCCGCCAGCCCGTCGTAATTCTCCATCGGCGCCGGCAGCGCCAGAATTCGCTGGCTGATGTTGTCGAAGTCAATCGTGACCTTCGGCGTTTCTTCCTTTTTTTCCGCTCCCGCTGCTGGCGTCTCCGGCTTCTTCTCCGCCTTTTCCTCATCGCTCAGCGGAGCCAGCGGCGAAGGCAGATCCTTCGCCAGCACCACCACGTACACCGCTCGCGTCACCGTGTGGTCGTAGCTCGACATATCCAGCCACGCCGTCGTCGGCCCTGCGTTCGTGCTCGCCGTGAAATAAAGCCACTTGCCGTTCTTGTCCCACACCGCATATCGCGCGTCGCTCATTCCATCCGTGATTTGCGTCGCTTTCCCGCTGTCCAGCGAATAGACGAACACCGCCCGCATGTGGTTCGGCAGCACTTTCGTGTACGCAATCCATTTGCTGTCCGGCGACCACGACGGGTCCAGCGTCCGCTCCGGCGTTTCAAACGTGTCCGAGTCGATCTTCACCGGCGTTCCTTTGTCCAGGTCCACGTACCAGACGTTCAGCCGCTTGTCCGTGTACGCAATCTTCTTGCTGTCTGGCGACCACACCGGGTCGTAGAAAAACGACGGCGGCTCGCCCAGACTGATCTTCTTCACCGTCCCCATGCCGTCCTGGCTCTTGATGTGCAGCGCGTATTCGCCCGATTCGTCCGAAAAATACGCGATGGAATTTCCGTCCGGCGACCACGCCGGCGTCCGGTCCGCCACTCCCGGCGAATTCGTGATATTCCGGATGTCTCCGTGCTCCGCGGGCACAGTGAGGATTTCTCCGTGCGCCTCGAAAACCGCCCGCGCGCCCGTCGGCGAAATTCCTGCCGACAATATATTTTTCTCCACGCTGTCGAAGTGCGGCATCACTTGCGGAAAATCGCCCGCCACATGAATCGTCACCGCGCGGTCGTGGTGCGTCCCCAGGTCGTAGACGTGTATCGCTCCAAATTGCGAATAGACAACCGCGTCCGCGCCCGCCGAAGCTTCCTTGATCGGCAATCCGTTGTTGGACACGAGCTGCGTCTCTTTTTTCGTCGCCGTGTCGTATTCATAGAGCGTAAACGGCCCATTTTCATCCGAGAGAAAATAAATCTTGTCGCCCACCCACATCGGATCGAATTCGTTCCAGTCCCCGCGCGGAATTTCCTCGTAGCTCGAATCCGCAAGCTTCGCAATCCAGATTTTCGATTCCGTCCCGCCGCGATAGTGCGACCACGTCCCCCACGGAAACGCCACCGGCCGGTACGCGATTTCTTCTCCGTTCCCCGAGTACGATCCTTCGAACGCCAGCGGGAACGGCAGCTCCGTCGCCAGCCCGCCCGTCACCGGAACCGTGAACAGTTCTCCTCCGCCGTTCGCAAACGCGTCGCGGTTCGATTCGAAAAGCACGTTCTTTCCATCCGGCGTCCAGCCCATCGCCATGTCTGCCGCGGGATGGTACGTCAGCCGCTTCGGCACTCCGCCGTCCGCTGACACCACGTACACATCCGTGTTCCCGCCGTATTGCCCGGAAAATGCGATCCATTTCCCATCCGGCGAAAAATGCGGGTCGGATTGCACGCCCACTCCCGTCGTCAGCCGGATCGCATCCCCGCCATTCCTGCTCACGCTCCACAGCTCCCCGCCGTACACAAACACAATCTGCGTCTTGCTGATCGTCGGCTGCTGCAGCAGCAGCGGCGCCGGTTCGTTTTGCGCGTAGCAAATGGCTCCCAGTAAAAACACAAATATGGCCAGGACTATTTTCTTCATGCGAATCTCCCCTCTATGGAACGCACTGTGCACTCTGCAAAACTGACCGCAAAAGTTTCTGCGCTTCGACCGGAATCTGCCATCGAAGCCGCGCTTAAAATGAGACAAATGAATCGGGAGTATACTGCCCGCGCCAATCTGTGTCCACGATGTGCGCGCTGTCCAAGCTCCATCGGCCGAGTTACGACGAGCTTGACCGGTTCTGCGCAAGTGTCATAGGCTGCGGCAAATCTTGGTTTCTGACGTCCTAACGTTTCCCGATTTCGGCAGGAGGCCGCGATGAATCGAGAGCGCGCGTTGAAAGTTGTGTTGGTGCTTGTTGGCTTGTTCTTTACTGCCGCGATCTATCCCATCACGACGATTCTTTGGGCACACAACCGCTCCTCAGGCGGGACCGCAATGATGCTCAGCCTCTATTTCACGCTGGGAATTCTGTTGCTTCTCGCTGTTCGCAATCCTTCCGTGCATCGCACCCTGATCATCTTCGCCGCATGGTCCAGCTTCGCCCATGCTGCCGTTATGGGCACTTTGGCCCTCGAAGGACCGCGTGATCGCGAAGGACTGATCGCTTCCGGCCTTTTCATCGTAATCGGCGTGATTCTTCTCGCGCTTCTTCCAGCAAGAGCGTCCGAGCGCGCGCCTGCCGGCGTTTGACCTGCAACGCCTCTGTGAGGCTCCGCCAGTCTCTAAGCCCGGCGCCCGGTTTTATTTTCCTCCCGGATTCGCTGGTGGCTGTCCCTGGCTCGCTGGCGGCACGATTCCATTCATCCGCAGATATTCCACCATCTGCCCGTAATGATCGAGCGAATGCGTGCACGCAAAGCTCGCCAGCGCCAGCCGCGTGTTGAAATACGGCAGCGGCAGCGGCGGATTGCTGATGGGCGTCACAGCATTCGCCGCCGTCAGCGACGCCATCGCTTTGTGCCCCAGCGCAAACGAATCCTTCAGATATTTCACGATCTGTTCTTTCGTCTGGATGTCATCCGGCCCGTTCGCCGCCCCCGCCAGAGTCACGCCCGCCGGCGGCGCCTGCCGCAGGACCGCGCTGAAAAATATGAAGTTCGCCGTCGCCACGTGTTTCACTTCCAGCGCGAACGTTCGCACCCCTTTGTAATTTCCTTCCGTCGGCGCGAAATCGTATTTGTCCGCGGGCATCGCTTCTGCCGCCGGAACGAATTGCGACTCCACCACCCGCAGTTGCATCTCCATCACCCGCGCAATCGTCGGCGGCGGGAGGGGCTTTGCCGCAGGCTTCGCCTGTTGCGCAAACGCGCTCGCCGCCATCATTCCCAGTGCCACGCCTAAACACGCTAGCTTTTTCATTTTTCGCTCCTGAAATTTTGGTAGTGGGTCAGTTTGAATTTTCTTGCAAATGGGGCCCCCAGGTCCCCGGAAAGGGGAGCCTGGGGGATCGTGACACAAAGAGCCAAAATTCAAACTGACCCCGCCACCGGAATTTTCGTTCACCCCAACATCCGGCCCTTTGTCCCCTTGGTTCCCTGGATCCTTGTCCCCGCGCCCCTTTCGATGTACGCCGTTTCGCGGAGATTCAGTTTTCTTGATGCCTCCATCCGCGCAAGCATACGCCGCCCCGCATCGCAAGCTCCGCTTTTTCCAATTCGGATTTGCAACTTCTCTCCGCGCGGCGTATGGTTTTTGCGGGAGGCATCGCACATCATGCAAAGAATTCTTGCCCATCGGCCCTGGCAATTTTTCTTCGTTTCTGTTTTTTTCCTTTTCGGCGGCGCGGCGCTGTGCGCCAATCAGCAGCCCGCCCAGTCATCTCAAGCTGCCAAAACCTCTTCGTCTTCCCCTGCTGTCGCGATTCCTAAAGTTGATGGCGGCGTCGGCTCCTGCAAGGCTAGCTTCACCGTCCGCGACGGCTCCAACAAGCCCATCTACAACGCGCAAATTCTCGTTGAGCTTCGCTACGGCTTCATGAACTTGCGCAAGACCGATCTTCAGGTCGGCACCAATAGCGATGGCAGGGCCGACTTCACCGGCCTGCCCGATTTTCCGAAGAAGCCGCTCGATTTCACCATCAAGAGCGGCACTGTGTCGAAGACCGTCTCCGACGACCCGACGGTGAATTGCAATCAGAATTTCGACGTCATCCTCACCGTTCACTAGCTCGCCGCTGGCGCGGAGATTTTCGCCTCCGGCGTCCTCACGTGCTCCGGACGGAATCCCACGCCGACGATTCGCGGCAAGATTCGCCGCAGCGCCGGCCATCGCCGCGCCAGTTTCACCGGCCACGGAACGGTTATCGGCTTCGTCGTCGCCAGAACGCGTTGGATGACGCGATTCTGCGCGAAAACCTGCAGCGCTTGCGTCGCCCGCGTCGGAAACATCCTCCTCCGCTGCACCGCCTGCAAATCGCTTTCGCTCAGCTTACCCTCGCGCAGCTTTTCGCTTAGGAGATTCGCCGTCGCCACGGCATCCTGAATCGCCAGGTTGATTCCCACTCCTCCAATGGGCGACATCGCATGCGCCGCATCTCCAATGCACAGCAGTCCCGGCAGATGCCATCGCCTCAGCCGGTCCACCTTCACCGTCAGCAAACTCACGTCCTTCCAATTGCGCAGTTCATCCACGCGATCCAGCATCCACGGCGAAAAATTCGCAATCTCTTGGCGGAATGCAGCGATTCCGTTCTCGCGTATCTCCTCGAACCCGTCCTTCGGAATCACGAACGCGCACTGCCAGTATTCGTCGCGATTCAGCATCACCAGCATTTTCCCTGCGGCAACGTTTCCGAAAGTTTGCGGCGGATCGCTCTTTTTCCGGCTCAGCCGCATCCACAGCGCATCCATCGGCGCGCCGATGTCCTCCACTTCCAGTCCCGCGCGTTCGCGCACCACGGAGCGCCGCCCGTCCGCGCCCACCGTCAGCGCCGCTCTCACCTCCCGCATTCCTTCTGGCGTCTTCGCGTGCACTCCTAAAATTCGTTCGCCCTCGCGAATCAAATCCGTCGCTTCCGCCTGCATCTTCAAATGAAATCCTGCAAACCGCTTCGCCTCCTCGGCGATGAAATTCAAAAAATCCCATTGCGGCATCAGCGCGATGAATTTGCAGCGCGTCGGCAGATGTGTGAAATCGGCAATCGGTGCGAGTTCGCCGCCAATCTGCGCCGATAGTTCGCGCACTTCCTGATGCGGCAGCTTCAGGAACTTCTCCAGAATCCCCAGCTCATGCATCACTTCGAGCGTCGAGGGATGCACCGTGTCTCCGCGAAAATCCCGCAGAAAATCTGCATGCTTTTCCAGCACCCACACGTCCACGCCCGCGCGCGCCAGCAAAAATCCCAGCATCATTCCCGCCGGTCCGCCTCCCGCAATGCAGCACTGCGTCTGTATGGTTTCGCTCATCTCCGTCATGTCAAAGGAAGTCCCTCGCTGCCTCGGCGCCCGCCGCATTGCACCGGCTTTTTCTCATCACTCATCGCTCGCCACTGCTCAATCTGTCACCGCCACATGCATCCTGTAGCTCACGTCCCGCCCGCGCCCTCTGCGGGCTGACGTGAGGCTTTTGCTCTTCGCCCGTTCACTTTTCGTTCATCCGCTGAAATTTTTCCCCGCCCCATGCGTTAACAAAGTAGCAGAATCAATCGAGGTTGCCCATGATGCCAGCGAACGCAAAATCGTCCGGCGCCGTTTCCATCAAAATCGCCGTCGTCCTTTTCGCCGCATGTTTCGCATTATTCTTCGTCGCGCGACTCCACGCCCGGGCCGTCCGCGCCGCCGCTCTCGCGCAGTCGCAATCCGCTTCGCAGTCCCAGTCGCAATCTTCTTCCAGCATGAATGGCATGCCCGGCATGTCCAACTCCGAGACGCCCACGGACTCCACCTCCTCCGCCGGCCGCGCCACCACCGGCGACATGTCCGGCATGGATATGGACATGCACATGAACATGAACCACATGTTCATGACCGTTCTTCGTCCGCCCAATCCCGCCGACGAAGCTCGCGCTGCGCAAATCGTCGCCGCTCTTCGCCCCGCCATCGAAAAATACAAGGACTACCACGTCGCCCTCGCCGACGGCTTCAAAATCTTCTTCCCCAATTTCCCGCAGCCTATCTATCATTTCACCAGCCGCCGCAACGCCATTCTCGCGCAATTCAAATTCGATCCCACTCGCTCCACGTCGCTCCTCTATAAAAAAGTCGGCGACGGCTACCAGCTCGTCGGCGCCATGTACACTGCTCCGCGCCGCTACACCGAAGATCAGCTCAACGCGCGCGTCCCGCTCAGCGTCGCTCGCTGGCACCAGCACGTCAATTTCTGCATCGCTCCCTTCGGCACTCCGCAATCGCAGGTCGACCACACCAAATTCGGTTTCGCCGGCAGCATCCACACCGCCGAAGCCTGCCACGCCGCCGGCGGCCATTTCATCCCCGTCGTCTTCAACTGGATGGTCCACGTCTACCCCTACGAGGCCAACCCCTCCAACGTCTGGTCCCACTGAGCCGCTATCTCATAAATGCTGGTTAGGGGGTCGGAGCTTTAGCTCCGACATCAAAGGCCAAGAAAAATTGGGCTTTAGCCCCTGAGGGAATGACTCTTTTCGGCCCACGCCTATTCGTGAGATAGGTTCTAGCGCCATAAACATTTGCGTGTAAGACCGCCGCGCCTTTCCTTTTCAATTTGTCATCCCGATCTCGCTCGCCTGCCTCCGAGGGCGCAGCCGGAACCTGCCTGCCGCCTGCCTGCTGCGGCGGGCAGGCAGGCTTTAGCCACGACATAAACAATCGCTTTCGCCTCACTTCCTTTCGCGCGCTTTATCTGCGCGATGTACTCGCTTCCATCAGCTCCTCGCTTGGCCCAAGTGCCGTGGCGAAGGGACTACAACCGAAGCGCAGCCTGCCACGCGGATTCCTCGAAGCCGCCCCATACAACAAACAGCAATCGATCACACGCTTCGCATCCATGAAATCAGTGCTTCATTGAACGCGCCAGGCCGTTCCAGATTCGGCATGTGTCCGGCTTCTTCAATCACCACGAGTTTCGCTCCCCGAATGCCGTCGCGAAGTTTTTCAGCCGTGGCCACAGGGGTATAAGAATCTTCTCTCCCCACGACAACCAGCGTGGGCACTCGAATATCCCGCAGCAGCGGCGTGTAATCGATGCGTTGAGCGCGTCCGCGAAGTGCCGCCGCGGCCCCGCGCGGCGACGTAGTCGTCATCATCTCCATTACGTGTGCAGCGACTTTCGGGAGTTGCCCGGCGTTCGCCGGTGTGATCATCTTCGTCAACTCTTCGTTGGCGTATTTCTGCATTCCTTCGCGTTCCAGGCAATCCGCCATCGTAAATCGCCACTGCTTTCGCTCCGCGGTGTCCAGATCTGAAAAAGTATCCGCGAGCAGCAATGCCTCGATGCGATCCGGGGCTTGCCGGTACATCTCGAGAACAATCTGTCCGCCCATCGAGAGCCCGCCGAGAATGAACTTCTTCACGCCCAGGGAATCTGCAAGTGCCAGATTATCGGCCGCAAATGTTTCGACTCTCGTCTCGTGGTTTCCATCAGGCAAAGGGCTTTTCCCGTACCCCCGCAGGTCCGGAACCAGCACGCGATAGCTCGACTTTAGGCAATCCACCTGTGGCTGCCACATGGTGCGATTGAAAGGATGCCCGTGGATCAGTACGAGCGTCCGCGAACCACTGCCAACATCCCAATACGACAAATCGACTCCGTTGATATTCCGCACATGCTCGTCCATCATCGCAGTTCTCTTTTCTTGGACATTCGAATGGCGTCACCATCCTCATTTACGAGCGTGGTGGAGCGGACGCCTTGTCGCGAAGAGGTCATCAGCATCCTGGCATGAAAAATGCGAACGTAAAGCGCCAAAATGGCTTACTCGAAAAGGCCGCGAAGCACAAAATCACGTGACTGTTTCTTCGCTTGCCCTGAACCCCGCCCGCGCCATTCTTCCAGCCTCTGGCCTCCAATCTCTAGCCTCCAGCAGTTGTCCCCCGCCCGCATCTCACGTTAAGCTCTCCTCTCTCATGCTGACTCTCCAATCCGCTCACGCTCTCGCCTCCAGCCACTGGCTTCCTCTCGCCATCTTCGTCATCACCTACGCTCTCATCGCCATCGAATCCGGACGCGGCAGCCATCTCGACCGCACCGCCGCGGCTTTTTGCGGCGCCGTCGCCATGGTTCTCTTCGGCGTCCTCTCTCTCGACGCCGCTTATCGCGCCATCAGTTGGGACACCATCATCTTTCTTCTCGGCATCATGATTCTCGTCGCGCATTTCCAGGTCTCGCATTTCTTCGACTGGATCGCTGTCCACGTCGCCGCCGTTGCGCGCACGCGCTTTCAGCTTCTCGTCCTTCTCGTTTTCACCACCGGTATCCTCGCTGCATTCTTCGTCAACGACACCATCTGCCTCATGTTCACGCCCGTCATTCTCGCTCTCACCGATCGCCTCAAACTTCCGCGCCTCCCGTACCTCGTCGCTCTCGCTACTTCCGCCAACATCGGCTCCGTCATGTCCGTCACCGGCAATCCGCAGAACGCGCTCGTCGGCGTCACCGCGCATTTCACCTTTCTCGAATTTCTCAGCCGCCTCGCGCCCGTCTCCGCTGTCGGCCTCGTCCTCAACATCGCTCTCCTCGCATATTTTTTCCGCCGCGATCTTCGCAACGCGCCCCCGCTCGAAGCCTCCATCGCTTCCGCGCCTTCCGTCGCAAACGACGCCGCGCCGCACAATCACGAAACTCTAGCCTCCGTGAAACTCGACCGCGTTCTGCTCATCAAATGCGCGCTCGCCGCGCTTCTCGTCCTCGTTCTGTGGATCATGAATTTTTCGTTTCCGCTCGCCGCTGCTGCCGTCGGCGCATTCATTCTGCTCATCGGACGCGTGAAATCCGAAACGATTCTGCGCCGCCTCGATTGGGAATTGTTGCTCTTCTTCGCTTCTTTGTTTGTCGTCATGCAGGGCTTCGAAAATTCCGGCGCCACCGGCTACATCATTCGCTTCCTCGCCTCCGGACTCCAGCACGGCATCACTTCGCAACTTTTCGCCGTCAGCGGCGCCATGCTCGCCCTCAGCAATCTCGTGAGCAACGTCCCCGCAGTTCTTCTCGTGCGTCCTTTCGTGAACTCTCTCCCCCACGCGCATTTCATTTGGCTCGCCGTCGCCAGCACCAGCACGCTCGCCGGCAACGCCACCCCGATCAGCTCCGTCGCCAACCTCATCGTCATCCAGCTCGCCGCGCGCCGCATGAAAATCACTTTCTGGGAATTCACGCGCATCGGCCTCGTCATCACCATCGTCACTTCGCTCGCCGCCATCGCCATCCTCGCCGCCGAAGCCCACCTCCTCCCCACTCCCTGACGCCTCCGCGAAGAAGAGATTATGGCCTTGCAGTAAAGACTTGTGGGTCGCGCGGGTGGCCCATCCTTTGCTTCGGGCTGCGGCAAGCAGCCCAAGGTGAAAAAGTCGCAAAGGGTGGGTTGTAATCACTCGCCTGCGCTGAGGGCCATTGCGAAAGAAACCTGGCGGCGCATGTCTTGTGGGTCGCGGTTTCTTGCATTGACGAAGGAAGCGCAACCGCGACAAATATGCCGTTCTCCGTTCCTTCTTTCCTATCGCGCGTTTCACCCGCCTGTCCTGAGCTCGCCCGCCGTGGCGGGCGAAGTCGAAGGGCGCGAAGTAGTCGATTCCTCTCAAGGCGTTTGCCACTCGCAGCTCTGCCAGTCCCATCCGCACCGCTGTCCCGTCGCGTACCGAGATTGACCCTTGCACCTTCCTCCCGCAGGAAGGTTCATTCTTCTCGGAGGCAAATCATGCGCGACACGCTCACCATTTCCGCGCTTGCGAAACGCTCCGGTTTACCATCCAAGACCATCCGCTATTGGGAAAGTCTCGGATTGCTGCCGAAAGCAGCCCGCAGCCACACCGGTTACCGCATCTTCGACTCCGCGAGTCTTCGCTACGTCGCCTTCATCCAGAAGTCCAAGGACATCGGCCTCACGCTCGCCGAAATGCGGGAAATCCTCCGCGTCACGCGCAGCGGCCGTTGCCCGTGTCCCGAGGTCATCACCTGGACGCAGGCGAAAGCGAAATCGCTCGCTGGTCAGATCCGCGCGCTCTCCGTGTTGCTGCGGCGCCT
>JASHRL010000058.1 GCA_030037355.1 Candidatus Acidiferrales bacterium
CTCTGCCTCGGCGGCGGCAACGCCGTCGCCATGGCCATCGAACGCGCCTGATTCTGCACGTCCTTTGGAGGTAACAAAATCTCGAAACCTCTAATCGTCGTCGCTATTTCTCTGGGTCTTAGCATGACCTTCATCGTACCCGCATGCGCCGATGACACCGCCGTAGCTGTCGCCGCCGGCGGAATCCAATTGCGCAAAGAGGCGCGCATCTCGATGGACAAAGAGCGGCTTACAATTACTCCCGATAAGGTGAGCGTCGACTTCTGGTTTCGAAACGAGACAGACAAAGCCATCACAACAGAGGTTGCTTTTCCGATTCCGCCTTATCGATTCGACTGGGATTCCATAAACGGATCACACGATTTCGCTGATTTCAAATTATGGGTCGACGGGCAGCCCATCTCTTACGAGACTGACGCGCAGGCGAAACTGAATGGAAAGGACTATACAGACCTCCTGCGGTCTCTTGGTATCGATGTCGCTACGTTCGGCGAATACGACTGGAAGAAAGATCCGCCGGATGGAAGCCCTCAAGTTTCCAAACTGTCCCCTTTAGACAAAGCCCACCTCGTCCAGCTAGGCTTGCTCGACAATCTAGACAATGCGTTTCCCCAGTGGACAGTTATCAAGATGTATTATTGGCGGCAAACCTTTCCGCCTGGAAAGCTCCTCCATATTCGACACGAATACACGCCCGTAGTAGGACTCGAGCAGGTGCAGGTGGACAACATCGCCAAACGCTTCCCCGATTCCTGCATTGATTCATCGCTGCAACAGAAACTCGGCAGCCTCGCTGCAAAGGATTTGCAGCGAACGAACGGAGGCAGCAACAATTACATCGGTGCAACCTGGGTCAAGTACATCTTGACGACGGCGAACACCTGGAAGACGCCCATCAAGGATTTTCAATTGGACGCCGAGACGCCGGCTCAAACCGACGGTCATTCTTGGCTTATTTCATTCTGCGGCAATGGCAAAATACAAGCGATGAGTTCCGGGCACCTTGTGATGTCGAAAACGAATTTCACTCCTTCCCGCAACCTAACGGTCTATTTTTTTATGGACTAGCGCATGTTCTGCCCCGTCTGCAAATACGAGTTTCACCGGGTGGCCCATCCTTCGCGCTTTTCGCGAAGGGTGGGGTAGGTGCCGCAGGCAGGCTTTCAGCCTGCGCATTTCGCTGTCATTCCGCCTGCCCTGAGTGTCATGGCGAAGGGAACCCGTTCGCGGCTTTCGCGAACGGTGTGAGGAATCTGCTGTTCGTTTTTGTTTCTTGTAGGGGCGGGCTTTAGCCCCGCCCGCGCGTTAGGGCAACGCCTAGTCAGGGTGTGGCCTGCCTGTCGCCTGCCCGCCGTGGCGGGCAGGGAGGCTTCAGCCATGCCAAAAAGGACATCCTTCGCTTTTCTTCCTTTTGCGCTTCTTCACTCGCTTGTCCTGAGCGCTTTTGCGAAGGGCGCAAGGTCGTCGCTTCTGCCACACGGCCGCGAAAAGAATTCAGCCTCGTCAGCCAAACGCGTTCAATTTGCATTCTTCTCTCGCCATTGTAAAATTCCTGTGCCATGTTCTGCCCCGTCTGCAAATACGAATTTCGCCGCGGCTTCACGCACTGCAATCAGTGTGACGTCGATCTCGTCGAAGCTTTGCCGCCCGAAGAGGAAATCGATCATTCCCCCGCGTCTTCCGCGCAACGCCAATTGGACCATCCCGTCCTGCTCTGGAAAGGCGCCAGCGGCGGCGTCTACTCCGCTCTCACCCTCGCGCTCGACGACGCCCACATCCCCTACAACAAAGAAGAACTCGACGCCCGCCTCGTCTTCACTTCCGAGCACGTCGATCTGGAAATCTGGGTCCCCATCGCCAACCTCCCGCAGGCCGAATCCATTCGCGACTCCGTCCTCGCCAATCCCTTGAACGCCGATGCCGCCTCGTCCTCCGCGCTCGATGTTGCCGACGAAGACGACGCCAGCGCCGAAATTCCCGACGAGAGCAACGAAGGCCCCGACGACATTCGCCGCGAAAACACCGCCCGCGAACTGTATCCCGAGGACGCCTCCGCCGAAATCTGGTCCGGCGCCAATGAAACTCTCGCCGAAGTTCTCAAATCCTGCCTCGCCGAAATCGGCATTGCCTGCTACGTCGCTCACCCCAACGAAGAATCCGCCGACGCCTCCGATTCTGACGGCTCCTCCAACTCCGGTCCCAACTCCTCTGCGGGGGAGGGAACTTTCGCCGTTCGCGTCCTTCCTGCCGACGAATCCCGCGCCCGCCAAATCGTCCGCGAAGTCATCGACGCTACCCCTCCCGTGTAGTCGCCTACGCCGCCCGTCCAGTTCGCATTCCGCGCTAAACGCTCCCGATTGCAAGGCGTCCCGTAAACTGCTAGATTGCCGGCAAGATATAGTCGGCCCCGCTGTTTTGCTAATCGAATGGTGCCAGATTGAACGCACAGACTGACACAGAACAAATTTATTGGCGCTTCGCGACGCGTCTCGCCTTCCGGTTTGTCTTCTGTTATCTAGTGCTGTACTGCCTGTACATCTTTTCCGGCGAGCAGATCATTTTCCAGTATTTGATTTCAGGGCGCCTGATGGATTCGTTCGCTGATCCGCTCTGGCATCACGTCGTTCCTTGGGTAGGCGAACACGTTCTTCACCTTTCCACCTACATTACGATTTTCACCAACGGTAGTGGAGACACGACGTACGACTACGTTCTGATCCTTTGCGAACTGTTCTTGGCCGTTGTCGCCACCGTGATATGGTCGGCTCTTGATCGAAAAAGGCCCAACTATCGTCTCCTCTACGAATGGTTGAGGTTCATCGTCAGACTGGCTCTGGCTATGGAGATGCTCGACTACGGCATGGACAAACTAATTCCCGTTCAATTCGGATCTTTGACTCTCGGCACGCTCTCAACGCGCGTCGGCGATTTGAGCCCCGAGAGCCTGCTGTGGACGTTTATGGCTGCCTCGAAGCCATACACGATTTTCGCGGGATTCGGCGAAGTCCTCGCCGGCGTTCTGTTGCTGGTGCCTCAGCTCGCGACCCTCGGCTCCCTAATTGCTATCGGCGTCATGGCCAACGTCTTCGCTCTGAATATGAGCTACGACGTCCCGGTAAAACTGGCATCCTTCCATTACCTTTTGATGGCGGCGTTCCTCGTGTTGCCAGACGCACAACGTTTGCTGAATGTTTTGGTTTTCAATCGCACCGCTGCGCCACGCCCATCCGTGCCGCTTTCGAGCCGCCGCTGGATCAATCAGGGCGCGCTCGTCCTGTCAGCCCTCTTGGGCGTTGTGTTGCTCGCCTCGCTCACGCACTTCGGCCTTCAAAGGTACGCCATGGAGAACCCGACTGCCGCTGCGCGCTCCCCGTTGTATGGCGTCTGGACTGTCGACGAATTCAACCTCTCCGCAAAACCGCCCGGGCCGCTTTTCACAGATAAGCTCGTTGCAGGCATGAAGATTGCGCCCGGCGAGGATCGCTGGGCCGAATTGATTATTGATACGCCCAGCGGCTCCGCGATCGGTTTAAGCAACGGCGCTCTCGACTACGTTACCCTGCGTCTCGACACGGCCAACGGCACTCTCTCGGTTGCCGATCAAGCCGACCCAAACTGGAATTGTAAATTTGTGTATCAGAGGATAGGCGAACAGCGCCTCAATCTCCAAGGCGCGATCAATGGCAACTCCGTCTCACTCAAACTCCATCGTTCGCAACGACCCAGCCGTCTCACGAGTCGCGGCTTTCACTGGATCAACGAATTTTCTTTCTTCTGACCGTCTGGTATTGCCGTGTGACATCACGCTGGAACACCACCGGCAAGAATCCAGCCCCACACCTCTTCACCCTCCTCTCTAGTGCCCTCGTTCGCCGGCAGAAGAGTTTTGTCAGGGCACGGCTTCAGTCGTGCCGAAACAACGACGTTGCCCTTTCTGTTCCTTTTGCGCCTGCCCCGATGCTTTTCAGCGGGGCGCTTCGAGAATCTCACCTCGAAAACACACTCTCCTGTCCGTGAGCGAATGCATATCCGGTACAATGAAGCGTACAGGAGCGCGTTCTCATGTTAGAGGAAAAGCCCATCAAGCTCTTTGATACGCGATCGGAAAGGTATCCCGATCCGGAAAGCGGTGACGTCCCAGGAGCCTTAGCGCGCGCAGGGCTGACGGCTGTTACTGGTGGATTGGCCAACGATCTCCTCTCTCTTGTTTTGGTGCCTGCTCTTCAGCGGCGTCGGGACGAATGGCACAAGGACCTTGCAGACGTTGTAGAGGAACTCGAGAAACGTTTTTGCGGATTCGATCCGAGGAGTCTTGGGGAGAACGAAGTATTTATTTCGGCCACTATTTAGGCGACGCGGATTGCCGCGTCAACCCACCAGAAGGAAAAACGCGAAATGCTTCGCAACGCCCTGCTTAATATCGCTGTTGGGAAAGCCCCAAACGAAGGAGTCCAACAAATCTTCTTAAATGTTATCGACACGTTCACATGCTTCCACGTAAAGATTTTGGATTTCCTATGGAGACAGGACAACATACTTGCTAAATCAAGCCGCGACTCCAGGGAGCCGATTTCAAACTACGGACACGCAATCAATATCGGGTTGCCAGAGCTGCGGAAAGAGGCTGGCCTCTTGGAGCCAATACTGAATGATCTCAACCTCCGGGGATTTTCGGATGTAAGCAGCCCGCGTGACGCATTCCCTCGAAATCCTGCCATCACGAATCTTGGCGGTCAGTTTCTGAACTTCATTGCGAAGCCACAAAGTTGATGTCACTCAGACCTCCCTCACCCTCCTCTCCAGCTCCCTCGCGATTTCATCCGCACTTGCCTCTGCCCAGAACCTCACCGCCTCGCCAATCGTCACCTTCACCGACCGCCCGCGGTACTAGCTTCAGATTCAGCTGGCTGCCCCATCCTTCGCGCCTGGGCTATGGCAAGCAGCCCACACTGAATAAGTTGGGAAGGGTGGTGGTCGCAGCCTCGCATGGATCCGCTCGCCGCGTCGCCAGTCCGGCCTCCATTTCTCCTTGACAACCCATTTATAAAGTGTTACATATGGTTACTGACTGGCTATGCCAGTCACAGAAGTCAGTGGGAGGGAAAGACGACAGAGCCGCGGCGACGCGGCTTTTCGCTTTTTATTCGCTTTTGATGATTCTAATCGCTAGGGATATGAATTATTAGAGCTCAATGCAACTTACACAAAACAAACAACGGGAGGTCGTTCCAATCGCTGATTCTTTCGGTTTTTTGAAAAATTTTGCGATTTCGGACACTCCCCGCCCCGCAGCCACTGCGTCCCCTCTAGGACGCCTTTGGCGAATCGCCCGTCCTGGGATATCCTCTTGCCGGCCAATACTGTTGAATCTCTTCGAGGGCTGCTGAATGTCAATCGACCAAATCAAAACCGTCGCGGTAATCGGCGCAGGCACCATGGGAAACGGCATCGCTCATGTCTTCGCCAAATCTGGCTATAACGTAATCCTCCGCGACGTGGATCAGAAATTTCTTGATCGCGCGTTCGACGCCATCTCCAAAAATCTCGATCGCGAAGTGAAGAAAGCGAAAATCACCGAAGCGGAAAAGCCCGAAATTCTCAAGCGGATTCGCTCCACCACCGCCGCCGCGGATCTTGCTGCCGCCGATCTCGCCGTCGAAGCCGTTCCCGAGCAGCGCGAACTCAAGGAACGCGTCCTCAAAGAAGCCGACGCTCTTCTACGCCCCGGCGTGATCCTTGCCAGCAATACATCTTCGATTTCTGTCACGGCGCTCGCCGCGAAAACCAGCCGGCCGGAAAATTTCATCGGCATGCACTTCATGAATCCCGTTCCGGTGATGACGCTCGTCGAAGTAATCCGTGGCCTGCAAACCAGCGAAGAAACTTTTTCAACCATCATGGCGCTCTGCCAGAAGCTGGGCAAAAATCCCGTCGCCGTGAATGACGCGCCCGGCTTTGTTTCCAATCGCGTCCTCATGCCGCTCATCAACGAAGCCGCCTACGCCGTAATGGAGGGCGTCGCCACGCCGGAAGCCGTCGACGCCGTAATGAAGATGGGAATGAATCATCCCATGGGCCCGCTCGAGCTCGCCGATTTTATCGGCCTCGATGTTTGCGTGGACATTCTCGAAGTGCTACAAACTGGTTTGGGCGATCCGAAATATCGCGCCCGCCCGCTGCTCAAAAAATACGTCGCCGCCGGTTGGCTCGGCCGCAAATCCGGCCGCGGCTTTTACAGGTACTGAATCAATGTCAGCCCTCACCTCATCCAACATAGCCAGCCTGAGCCAACGCCCAAATTCTGAGCAAAGGAGAAGCACATGCCATACGTTACCGTCGGCAAAGAAAATTCCGGGGACATCAGCCTCTATTACGAAGACCACGGTTCGGGAAACCCTGTCGTACTGATCCACGGTTATCCGCTGAGCGGCGCTGCATGGGAAAAGCAGACCGCCGCGCTTTTAGCTCAAGGCTACCGCGTCATCACGTACGACCGGCGCGGATCCGGCAGATCGAGCCAGCCCACCACGGGATATAACTACGACACGTTTGCCGCCGACTTGCGCAAACTCATCACGCATCTCAAGCTGAATAATTTCACGTTGGTTGGCTTTTCCATGGGCGGCGGAGAAGTGGCGCGCTACATCGGAAAATACGGCAGTAAAGGCGTCAGCAAAGCCGTGATCGTCTCTGGCGTTCCGCCCTATCTCCTCAAAGCCAGTGATAATCCTGAAGGTGTGGACGGCAGCGTCTTCGAGGGAATCGCGAAAGCAGTTGCCGCAGACCGCTACGCGTTCTTCACCGAGTTCTTCAAGAATTTCTACAATACCGACGTTTTTCTCGGCAAGCGCATCAGCGAAGAAGCCGTCCGCGCAAGCTGGAATCTCGCGGCGGGTTCTTCTGCCTTTGCGAGCCTCGCCTGCGTGCCCACGTGGCATGAGGATTTTCGCAAAGATGTTGCGAAGATCGATGTACCGACGCTCGTTCTGCATGGCGACGCGGATCGGATTCTTCCGATCAGCGCTTCCGGCGAGCGCACGGCCAAGCTTATCAAGAATGCCGTTTACGCCGTGATCAAAGACGGGCCGCATGCCATCACCTGGACGCATGCGGACGAAGTGAACGCGAAACTCGTGGAGTTCCTCGGGAAGGGAATCGCGAAACGCGCCGCTTCCGGCCGGAGCAAATAGGGGCTCCGGGAGCGAAAATAGTCTTTGCTTTTTGTTCGCCTTGTGCTAATCTCTGGTTTTGCACGAAGCCGGAGACGCGAGGGGAACTCTCTGGTAAACTGCCGCAACAATAAACACAGGCGGCCAGGGATTGGAAATCCCGAAGGCAGGCGAAAATGACGAGAGGTGAGGAAATGGAAGAAAGAGTCAAAATGCTGGACGCGGCGATTGCGCAGATCGAAAAGCAATATGGCAAAGGTTCGATCATGCGCCTTGGGACCCGGGACGTTCTCGTGCCGGTGAATGTGATTCCGACGGGCTCGATTTCCATCGACGCCGCTCTCGGCGTCGGCGGCGTGCCGCGCGGGCGCGTCATCGAAATCTACGGCCCGGAGTCCGGCGGCAAAACGACGCTGACGCTGCACATTATCGCCGAAGCCCAGAAAATGGGCGGCACAGCGGCGTTCATTGACGCCGAACACGCGCTCGATCCATCCTACGCGCGCAAACTCGGCGTTGATGTGGATAACCTTCTCGTCTCCCAGCCTGACAATGGCGAACAAGCCCTCGAAATCGCCGAAGCGCTGATTCGCTCGAATGGCGTCGACATCGTCGTCGTGGACTCCGTAGCCGCGCTCGTTCCCAAGGCCGAACTCGAAGGCGAAATGGGCGAGCCGCAAATGGGTTTGCAGGCGCGACTGATGTCGCAGGCATTGCGCAAGCTCACGGCCATCGTTTCGAAGTCCAAAACCTGCCTCATTTTTATCAATCAGATTCGCGAAAAAATCGGAGTCATGTTCGGCAATCCGGAAACGACTACGGGCGGCCGCGCGCTGAAATTCTACGCCTCGATTCGCCTCGATATTCGCCGTATTCAGGCGATTAAAGAAGGCGATCGCGTCATCGGCTCGCGCACGCGCGCGAAAGTCGTGAAAAACAAAGTCGCTGCTCCTTTCCGCGAGGCCGAATTCGACATCCTGTACGGGGAGGGTGTTTCGCGCGAAGGCGACTTGCTCGATTTGGGCGTCACGCGCAATATCCTCGAAAAATCCGGCACCTGGATTTCCTTCAATGGCGAACGCCTCGGCCAGGGACGCGAAAACGCGCGTGTTTTCCTGCGCGAAAACGCCGATATTCGCAACAAAATCGAGGCCGTTCTGCGCAAACAGTTAGGCCTGCCAGTGCCCGGACACGAAGCGGAGAAATCCGCCGAAAACGCGAAGGGCGAAGCGGCCAAATCAGGCCCACAGCCTGTCCCCATCGCCAAAGCCAAAGCCGCGCGATAGTGCTCGCCCGCGAGCCGTTTTGTTGCCTTCGGGCGCGGGCAAATCGGCCCTCCCCGGGCTGAGTACCGGCCGAAAAGTGCTGCCTGCGGCGAGTACCTGAATCGTCGCAGCGGCATCCAAGTACTATTGTGACTTGCGCCACCATCTGCAACGATTAGAGCGTTTTAAGTTGCGGCGAGTCCCTCGGTTTTCTTAGAATGTGCTGGCAGCAAAGCCACAGGGGGACAAGAACCGAATATCGGCCAAGGTTATGAAAATTTTCCCAGCCAATTCGCACCGCGTACTAGCGAAGCTCGCTTTCATTTTTTCTATTTCCGCACTCATTTCTCTTGCGCCATTTGCGTTGGCAAATGGTCCGGCGCCTTCCAGTGCAACGACGTCCAAATCAGCGAGTCGCAGCACGCGTCACCGGTATCACCGTTATCGCGGAACTCCGACATACGTGCAGGATCCGGGGCTCGGAGACGATGCGCAGTTCGACGATCCCGTGGTGCGCCAGGTGGCGCTCGATGCGCTTGGAAAGCAAAATGGATCCGTCGTTGCGGTAGATCCCTCCGATGGCCGCGTGCTTTCCATCGTGAATCAGAGGCTGGCATATTCCGCGGGCTTCGAACCCTGCTCGACGACGAAACCAGTCATTGCCGTGGCCGCGCTTGAGAAGGGAATCATCAATCCCGACACGATGATTCGTGTCGGCTACAGGCGCTACATGGATTTGACCGAGGCGCTCGCGCATTCGAACAACACGTACTTCGAAGAACTCGGACGCCGGCTCGGTTTTGACACCGTCTGGCATTACGATCATCTATTCGGCCTTGGCGAGCGAGCTGGCTTCGATATTTCCGATGAGCAGCCCGGCGTTCTTCCGGCCAATCCGCCGCGCAATGGCGGCGTGGAGCGCATGTGCAGTTTCGGAGAAGGAATTCGCATGACGCCGCTGCAACTGGCGTCGATCATTTCCACGATCGCCAACGGCGGCACGATGTACTACTTGCAGTATCCGCAGTCGCAAACGGAGGCGCAGGGTTTTCAACCACGCGTCCGCCGCACTTTGCAGATTGCCCCGCTTCTTCCTGATCTTCGCCAGGGATTGCTCGCGGCTGTTCTTTACGGCACTGCAAAGCAAAGCAACGACCCAGAGGGCGAGCAGACGCTGGGCAAGACCGGAACCTGCGACGACGAGACAATGGGTGGCCGGCTCGGATGGTTTGCCTCGTACGCGGGCGAGGAGAATCCGAAACTGGTTCTTGTCGTGTTGCTTCGCGGGCGTGCGCGAATCGTCAACGGCCCTCACGCCGCCGATGTTGCGGGACAAATCTATCACGACCTGTACGAGCGCAAGTATTTCGCCGATAGGCCGAGCGAACCGATCGCGACGGCTACGGCCACACCTGAGCGCTGACTGCGATAACCAGAAACGCAGGCGCGCCGCGCAATTCAGCCTGAATATCAGCAGACAAAAAAGAGACGAGTGCTAAAGCGTGTGCAAGGTTTTGCATTTCTGCTTTGGCTTGGCCAATGGTTGCGCTATGCTCCGTTTCCAGTTGCCTAGGCGAAGCTTGGGGGCATTCGTTGGCACGGAAGAAAATCATTACGTGGTCGCTCATCGTCGCGACGGCGCTGTTCGCCATTGGAGCGTCTTACTACGCGCACTATTCCGTGGAACGGCGCCTTGCGCATGAAATTGTACTGGCGCACGAAGCGGCGAATCTTGCACAGAAAAATCTGATTGCATTCACGGTTCATCGCGTGCCTCGTGGAATGCCTTTCGCGGCGATGCTTTCACAGATGGGAGTTGATCCCGCAACCACCGTTCAAGTGGTTCTCTCCGCGCAACGCGTATTCAATTTCCGCACACTTCACGCCGGAAATGAATTGATGCTCGGTCGCTCGGCTCTTGGGCAACTTTTGATGCTGCGCTATCAAATTGATCCCGACCGTATCCTCTCGGTCGTGCGGCGGGGCGCGCAATTCGAAGCTGTCGTCGAGGCGCAACCAATCGAAACGGAAACCGCATCGGTGCAGGGAAAAATCGGCGATTCGCTTTTTGACGCCGTCGCACAGGCCGGCGAATCTCCGGAGCTGGCCATGCGGCTGGCTGATATTTTCAGCTGGGATTTGGATTTTTATACGGACCCGCGGCCGGGCGACACGTTTCGCGTGGTGGTGGAGAAAAAGCGGCTCAAGAACAACCAGTTTATCGGCTACGGCAGAATTCTCGCGGCGGAATATGACAACGATGGGCACGCGTATCGCGCCGTGCTTTTCCACGATCCGCAGGGCGTTCCTGCGTACTACACGCCGGATGGCAAATCGCTGAAGAAGGCCTTTCTGCATTCGCCGCTGAAGTTCGCCGCAGTGATCACTTCGCATTTCAGCTACAGCCGCTTTCATCCCATCCTGAAAGTCTATCGCCCGCATCTGGGAACGGATTACGCAGCGCCGATGGGGACGCCGGTGCAGTCGATTGGCGATGGCCGCGTGATTTTCGCAGCGCGCAAAGGCGGCGACGGGAATCTGGTGAAGATTCAGCACATCAACGGCTACGAAACGTATTACATGCACCTCTCGCGCATTCTTGTTCATGTGGACGAGCGCGTGGCGCAGGGGCAGCGGATCGGGCTTGTCGGCATGACCGGACTGGCGACTGGACCGCATCTCGATTTTCGCATCGAGCGCCACGGACAGTTTATGAATTTCGAACGCCTACCACTGCCGCCGTCGGAGCCTGTCGCGCGGCGAGATATGGCAGAATTTGTTGCCGTGCGCGACAAGGAAATGACGCTGCTGCCGCAAGTAGGAACATCCATTGCCAGCGCTACCCCTTCTTCCACGCCAAACACATCTTCGCCCGCTTTGACGCCAACCCAGCGCTGACGGCGAATCTGCTTGAGTCTTTGCTTGGCTCCCGGTATTGTTCCTGCCCAATGAGAAAAGCCGCTAAGATCGCAGGCTTTGTTTTTGTCGGAATCGTTCTCCTTCTCGCTGTCGCAATCACGTTCACAATCGGCTGGCGGCCGTTTATCGGCCCGCGAGCCAGGCCGCTCACGAATCGGTCATTCGCCGCCACGCCGGAACGGCTTGCACGCGGACGCTACCTTGTTGAAAACGTCGCTGGCTGCATGGATTGTCACTCGCCGCACGACTGGGCAGCGCCAGATGTGCCCATTTCCCCTGGAATGGAAGGAGCCGGCGAAGTTTTCCCACTGGCCAACTTACCCGGCAAAATTGTCGCGCCAAATCTGACTCCGGACCGGGAAACTGGCGCGGGTTCATGGTCTGACGATCAGCTGACTCGCGCGATTCGCGAAGGCATCGGCCACGATGGCCGCGCGCTGTTTCCCATCATGCCGTATCTGGATTATCACAGCATGTCGGACGAGGATCTCGCGTCAGTGATTGTGTTTCTGCGGTCGCTCAAGCCCGTCCACAATCCTCTGCCGCCGACGCAAATCATTTTTCCTGTGAATTATCTGATCCGCGATGTCCCGCAGCCGCTCGCGGCGCCAGTTCCTCCACCGGATGCTTCCACGCCGGTCGCCCGCGGCGCCTATCTTGTTACCATTGCTGCGTGCACGGATTGCCACACGCCGCAGGACGCGCATGGAATGCCTCTTCCCGGTATGGAGTTCGCCGGCGGCTTCATTCTGGAGGGTCCGTGGGGACGCGTGGCCAGCGCGAATATCACGCCGGCTCCGTCGGGGATTCCTTATTACGATGAAGCTCTCTTCAAGCAGGCCATGCAGACGGGTTACGTCAAGGCGCGCAAGCTCAGCCCCATCATGCCGTGGCAGGATTTCCGTGGAATGACTGATGATGACCTTGCATCGATTTTCGCGTATTTACACACGCTAAAGCCGGTCGATCACCGTGTCGACAACACGGAGGCTCCGACGTATTGCCCGCTCTGCAAATCTGTGCACGGCGCAGGCAATCAGAACCATCCTCATCAGTGATGCGAATGCAACTCGCTTGCTACATCAACTCCTGCAAATTCGGAGTGATGTCGCGGTGATATAGATCCAATTCCGCGAGCGGCTTTTCCTGAAGGCCGGGGATTTTCGCTTTGAGATGGTCTTCGTAAGTGGGCACATCGAGTTTGTAATAAACGCCGAGAGGAATTCTTCCGCCGGGCTCCTGTGATTTCAGCAGCGCCTGCGCTTTTTTCTGCGCGATTTCGACCGGATCGTCAGGATTGTGCACGATGGGATCGTAGCCGGTTTGATCGAGACGATAGAGGCGCGGCTGGCCTTCGATTTGTCCGGCGTAAAATCCTTTGGTGTGCAGGTCGTTGTACGTCGGGCAAGTTTGCAGCACGTCGACAAGCGCGCTGCCGCGATGCTCGATGGCCTGAGCGATAATTTCGGAGAGATATTTCGTATCGAGAGCGTAGCCGCGCGCAACGAACGTGTATCCGCAGGCGAGCGCAAGGAGAATCGGATTGATGGCGTCCATGATGGAGGCTTCGGACATGGACTTCGTTTTTTGTCCTTTGGCGATGGTGGGCGAGGCCTGGCCTTTCGTCAGCGCGTAGACGTCGTTGTTCATCACGACGTACGTGATATTCAGGTTCCGGCGGCCACCGGCGACGAAATGCCCGCCGCCGATTCCGTATGCGTCGCCGTCGCCGCCCACGCCGATGACGGTCAAATCGTGATTCGCGAGCTTCATAGCCGTCACGGAAGGCATCACGCGGCCATGAAGCGTGTGAAACGAATACGCGTTCATGTAATGCGCGGACTTGCCCGCGCAGCCGATTCCGCTGATGACGGCGACGCGATGCGGCGGCACTTGCAGCTTGGCGAGCGCCATCTGGACGGCGGAGATGACGCCGAAATCGCCGCAGCCGGGACACCAGTCGTTGTGAACGTCGGATTTGAAATCCGCGGGCTGAACTGTTTTCACGTCCGTTGGCACTGTGCTCATAGAAAAATCCTCACTCCGTGATTCCTTCGATTATCGGTTATAGCCCGGCGGCAGCGGCACCATCGGCGCGAGCATCTTCGGATTCGTTTCGCGCAGTTCGAGCATTTTGTCAAACTCGACGTTACCGTGGCCTGGTTCGATGACGCGGCCCTCTGAAATCGCCAAACGCTCCGGCGCGCCGGCCTTTGCCGCTCCGAGAGCGACCATAATTTCGTCTTCGGAGAACGGGCGGCCGTCGTACTTCACCACGCTGTGATGAACGGAAACGCCTGTCTCCGTACGAATGAGGCGCGCAAGCTGGCCGGAATAATTGCCATCGAAGCAAACGACGCGTTCGGCGCGCGAAAGAATATTTTTCACGGCTTCGGCCGGGAACGGACTCATCAGCCGGATGTGCAGCATCGCATATTTGGCGTGATGCGGATCGGCATGATGCAGAGCATCGTGTACGGCGCCTTTCGTGGAACCCCAGCAAATGGCCAGCACAGGAATTTTCTGCGGCGCGGCGGGGCCGAGATAGATGTACTTTTTGCCGTCGGGAATTTCGCGGGCCGCGAGCGCCACTTTGCCCATGCGCTTTTCCATCATCGCCAGGCGATTGCCAATGCCTTCGGTGATGTGACCGCGCGGGTCGTGCTCGTCGGAAGTGGACCAGAAAATTCCTCCGGCCTGCCCGGGGACGGAACGCGGGCTCACGCCTTCCTTCGAAAATGCATAGCGTTGGTAATCGCCATTGGTGTTCGCGGGCTTGACCAAGCCACGGTCGATTTTCAAATGCGAAGTCTTGAACGGGGGCAGCGTCTGATAGCAGCTCGCCATGTGCTTATCGACAAGCAGAATCACGGGAACCTGATAGCGGTCAGCGTAGTTGAAGGCGTCGAAGGTGTCGTAAAAACATTCCTCGATATCGCCCGAGGCCATGACGATGCGCGGAATGTCGCCCTGTCCGGCGTTGAGCGCGAAGAGCAGGTCGCCTTGCTCCTGGCGCGTTGGCAAGCCAGTGGAAGGGCCGCCGCGCTGATAGAGGACAAGCACAGGCCCCGGAGCTTCGGTGATGGCGGCGAAGCCGAGGCCTTCGGGCATGAGCGCGAATCCCGGCCCGGAAGTTGAAGTGGAAGCGCGCACGCCGCCGTGGGCGCCCATCACCGCCGCATCGATGGCGGAAACTTCGTCTTCGGTTTGCAGGACGACAAGATTGTGGTCGCTCTGGTAGCCCTCGAGATAGACACTTTCGTCCGTCGCCGGGCTGATTGGGTAATACGTCTGGAGGCCGCAGCCAGCCTTGATTTTGGCCATGCCCACGGCCTGCGAGCCTTTGACCAAGATTTGCTCGCGCTTGGGCGGCGCGGCGGGCAATCCGAATTTCAGCTGACCCGCGAATCTTTCCTTCGCGTAATCGTAGGCGTAGCGCGCGGCGTTCACGTTCAAGTCGGCGACTTTCCCGGCCTTCGCGCCAAAGCTGTCGCGAATGGCCAGGGCAACCGGTTCGAAATCGAATCCGAGAGCGCCCACGGAAGCGCCGAGCGCAAGCGTGTTGGTCATGATGCGATAGGCGCGAGCCTGACCTGGTTTGCCTGCCTCGGTGAGCGCGCGGTCGAGCAATTCGGCGTATGGCATTTCCCACAGGAAAATATCTTTGCGGTCGATGAGTTCGATGAACTTTTTCTGTTCGACGTCGTAGAGCAGCGCGCCGCCGGCTGCGATTTCATGGACGTGGCCGCGATGAGCAGGGAATTCATGATAGAGGTCGCCGATGAGCGTTTCTTCGTCGAGCGAGGAGAGCAGATGCACGGCATCGAGGTGCGAGGAAACATGCTCGCCGGAGATGCGCAACTTGTAGGCGCTGTGCTTGCCCTTGATATTCGAGTGATATTCGATCTGGCCAAAGACGTAGTAGCCCGAGCGGGAGAGCGCTTTGGCAAGAATTTCTGCGCTGACGTTCAGGCCGCTTCCCTGCGGGCCGCCAATCATCCAGCAAAAATCCAATCCCATTTGTTTTTCACCCGTCCGGAGGGTATCCGCGAGATTCGGCGGCGCGAGCCGCCAAACTCCAATACGACTCGCCCGACGGGCTTTTGCCCGCAGAGCGAACCAACAAGCCTAGCATAGCGCAGAGACTACGAAAACGAAAAATGCCCATCGCACCTTCGCGCCCCAAATTGCTGGCCCGCACGATCCGTATTAGCATTGACCGACGGCGTCCGGCATGTCTGTGACTCGCGCACAATTTCAGCGGATGGCGCTTACTTTTCCGGAGACGGCGGAGTCTGCGCACCAAAATCATCCAGACTTTCGCGTGCGCGGGAAGATTTTCGCGACGCTCGGGCCCTCCGGCACGCAACGAGGGATGGTGAAGCTCACGCCCGAGCAACAGGCGGAGTTCATCGCCGACGCGCCGAAGACCTTTTCGCCCGAAAGCGGCGCGTGGGGACGCAGTGGCTGCACGAGAGTTGACTTGAAATCCGCCAAGCAGGAGATTCTGCGTCACGCGATTCTTGCGGCGTGGCTCAATGCCGCGCCAAACCAGCTCGCGAAGAAATTCGAAGCCTCGCACTGAGACACCGCGAGCCAGCAGCTCACTGTTGATAATCCTCCGTTCGTTAACTTCACGGAACATTTTGCATCAGCGTGGCGTACATCTGATTGGGAGCGGCATCCAGAACTGCGATGCTCGTAGCAGGAAGATTCTTGATGCCGTTTTTCACGGAGGCCAGGGAATGCACTCCTTTACAGCACAGCTCAAACAAGTTTTTCGGCGGCTCGGCCGCTCACCAATGTTTACGTTCATCACGCTGCTGATGCTCGCGGCCGGAGTCGGCGCCAATACAGCGGTGTTCAGCGTTCTGGATGGAGTCCTCCTGAAGCCCTTGCCTTATCCGGAGCCCGGGCGGCTGGTTGGCGTCTGGCACTCGGCGCCGGGTCTCAACTTTCCACACCTGAATATGTCCCCTTCGAATTATTTCATTTACAGCGAACAGAGCCATGCATTTCAAAGCGCCGGTATATACCAAGATGATTCCGTCAGTGTCACTGGCGTCGGTGAACCTGAGCAAGTGCCTGCCCTAGATGTCACAAAGGAAGTGTTGCCGATTCTGGGCGTTCGTCCATTGCTGGGCCGGCTCTTCTCTTCGCAAGACGTTTTGCCCTCTTCGCCAGCTACCATCCTGTTGACCTACGGCTATTGGGAGCACAAGTTTGGCGGCTCCTCTTCCGCCATTGGGCGAGCAATCATTGCGGATGGAAAGCCGCGGCAAATCATCGGCGTATTGCCGCAGGGTTTTCGTTTTCTGGATAAGCCGAATATAGCCTTGATAGTTCCGATTCAGTTTGACCGTGCGAAGACTTTTCTTGGGCAGTTTAGCTACGAGGGCCTGGCAAGGCTCAAGGCGGGAGTCACCCTTGCGGAAGCCAATGCTGACGTTGCGCGCATGCTACCTATCGTCATGCGGAGTTTTCCGCCGCCGCCCGGCTTCAGCGTCGAGCTTTTCCAGAAGGCGCACATCACTCCCGACGTCCATCCCTTGATGCAGGACGTTGTTGGCAACGTTAGAAGCCTTTTGTGGGTTCTGATGGGCGGCATCGGCATGGTTTTGTTGATTGCTTGCGCCAATGTCGCGAATCTCTTTCTTGTCCGCACGGAAGGGCGGCAGCAGGAACTCGCGATCCGCGCCGCGCTGGGCGCGAGCCGCGGGCGCATCGCCGGGGAATTGCTCTTCGAGAGCGTCGTTATCGGCTTGATGGGCAGCATCCTCGGATTGGGACTTGCCTGGGCCGCTCTGCGTCTGCTGATCGTCATGGCTCCATCTGGCCTCCCCCGCCTTAATGACATCGGCATCGACCTTCCTGTGCTTTTCTTTACCTTGGCCATCTCTCTGTTCACCAGTCTTCTGTTCGGGCTGATACCGATCCTTAAGTATGCGGGCGCGCGCGTAGGAACCAGCCTGCGCGAAGGCGGACGCACTCTGAGTCAGAGTCGCGAAAGGCATCGCGCGCGCAACGTCCTTGTCACCGTGCAGGTTGCGCTCGCCTTGGTTCTCCTGATCGGTTCCGGCCTGATGATTCGGACGTTCCGCGCGTTAGTGCACGTAAATCCTGGTTTTTCTCCCGCGCAGGTCCAAACATTCAGCGTTTACATCCCTAGCACCAGCGTTCCCGATCCGGTGAACGTCGTTCGCGCCCAGCAGGAGATATCCGACAAAATTGCCGCTCTTCCGGGAGTTTCCTCGGTGGGATTCTCGAATGCTGTTCCCATGGATGGCAACGGCTGGACAGATCCTGTTTTTGCGCAGGACCGCGTGTACGCGCAAGGCGAGCTTCCCACACTGCGCCGGTTCATTTTCGTCTCGCCGGGATATTTCCACACGTTGGACATTCCGCTTGTTGCTGGGAGAAATCTCACCTGGAGCGACATCTACAACAAACTTCCGGTCGCTCTTGTTTCCGAAAATTTCGCCCGCGAATACTGGCACACTCCCTCAAACGCTCTTGGCAAGCGCATTCGCGTTTCCACTCTCGACGAGTGGCGCGAAATCATCGGCGTAGTTGGCGACGTTCACTACGACGGCATGGACAAGCCCTCGCCAACGGTTGCCTATTGGCCAGTCCTTACGCCGAAGTTTGAAGGTGATGCCGACGAAGTGCGCCGCGAAGTCGCTTTCTCCATCCGTACCCCTCGCGCCGACTCGCAGGCTTTCTTGAATGAAGTGCGTCAGGCTGTCTGGTCCGTCAACAGCAGCCTCCCACTCTCCAGCATTCATACTCTGGATTATTTCTATAGCCGGTCGATGGCGAGGACTTCCTTTACGCTCGTGATGCTGGGAATCGCCGGCGCGATGGCGCTTCTGCTCGGCGCCGTCGGCCTCTACGGCGTGATTGCCTATTCTGTTTCGCAGCGCACACGCGAAATTGGCATCCGCATCGCCCTCGGCGCGCAACAAAATAATGTCGTCGGCATGTTCGTTCGGCAGGGATTGCTGCTCACCGGCATCGGCGTCACTTGCGGCCTTGCCGTAGGCTTCGGCGTTATGCGGCTGATGTCGTCGTTGCTTTTCGGCGTGAGCGCGCTTGATCCGGCGACTTACGTAGGAGTCACAACTATTCTCATTGCGATTGCGCTGCTCGCCAGCTACCTGCCTTCGCGTCGCGCCGCAAACGTGAACCCTGTCGAGGCGCTTCGCGCGGAATGACGATAGCAATGGCCAATGCGCTGCCGCCCTCGCGCAGCGCATGAAAGACGCGTCATCGGCGTTGCCTGTGATAGGCGCGCCAAGCCTCAACCGCGTCGTACCAGCCTGGCGAGTCTTCAGCGATCCTCAGCACACGAAGCGCAGCGATAAATTGCTCCTCGGTCGGCAGCGTCAGTAATTCTCGAATCAGTTCGCCCGTCGTCACGTAGTCGCCGGCAGCGTCGAGGGAAGTCCGAAGGTCCCTTCCACCAACTCCACGAAGTTTCTTTCTTCGCGCAGAATGAAGCGCTTGGACTGCGCCGCAGCAAAATTCTCCAGGGCCTCGGCATCGGACCGCAGGCGCGCTTTGTATCGCTCATACGCAGCGAGGCTTTCGAAGGCGATCAGTCCCCAGGCGATATCGTTCGTACCTTCGTAGGGAAGGAAGTAGCCGATGAGATGGCCGCCATTGCGAGGAATGATGCGACTCCAGTTTTCGGCGTATTTCTTGAAGGCATCCCTTTGGAACGGATCAATCCGATAACGAATCACGCACATAATGGTCATGGGTCGAATTCCTCTTCGCAGCCGCACGGAACGGCGATGAACCTTTGGAATTGCGGCCGTCCACAGCAGTAAACCAATTGCCCGACAACGACAATTCGTTTACAATCAAAGTGTGGATGTCGAATCGCACGCTGACCTAGCCGTTTCGCGGATCGCTGCTGCCATTGGCGAGCCCGCGCGCGTGCGCATGCTCTATTGCCTGGTGGACGGCCACGCGCGGACGAGCACGGAGCTCGCAGTAGTGGCGGAGGTGAGCCCATCCACTGCAAGCGTGCATCTGAATCGGCTGAGGACAGAGCATCTGGTCCGCGTGCACGTTCAGGGCAAACACCGCTACTACAGTTTGGAGGGCCCGCATGTCGCTCGCGCTCTGGAAGGGCTCAGCATCCTCGCGGGGCGTCCTTCAGTGAAATTCGTACCGAATACGCCGAGCCGGCTACGCGCCGCGAGAACTTGTTACGATCACATCGCCGGAACGGCGGGTGTGCTATTGCACAACCGATTCAAGACGCTGGGTTGGATTTCAACGGGTTCAAAAGATGACAGGGGCGACGTGTACGATGTGACGGCGAATGGGGCAAAGGCTTTCGCGGCCCTGGGCATCGACGTCTCCGCGACACGAACGTTGCGGCGCCGCTTCGCATACGCGTGCCTGGATTGGAGCGAGCGGCAGCCGCATATCGGAGGCGCATTGGGCGCAGCCATATTGAAGACGGCGCTGAATCGAAAATGGGTCGTGCAGGATCTGGACAGCAGGGCTTTGGACGTCACAAGCCGCGGGCGCCGCGAGATACTGGCTCGATTCGGCGTACAATTGTGAGGCTTTTTTATTTTGCTCTTTGCGTGGATCTTCACGAGCGAACCTTTTGACTTTTGTTATCATCGATAGTTCATGGCGATTCGGATGCGCCGAAGGCGCTCCGCAGGTCTATACAAAAAGAGGGTGTATATAAGAGTTTGATGTTTTCCAAAACAGCGTCTGCACTCATTTTGGCGTTTTTGATTGTGCCTGCCTACGGGCAGCAGTCGGCGAGCTCCACAGCTCCCACAACTCAATCTGATTCTTCGCAGCAAAGCGCGCAAGCCCAGAAGAAGCAATCTGAGAAAAATTCAACCAAGCCGAAAAACGATCGCATGTTCTACGTGATGCCGAACTATTTGACCGTCGAGAATCAAGACAAGGTTCCCCCGCTGACGTGGAAGCAGAAATTTTCCACGACAGCGAAAGGCGCCTTCGACCCCTATGAATTCGCGATCGTCGGCGTGCTTGCCGGCATTCGCCAAGCTCGCGATGCTTATCCCGCGTTTGGAGAAGGTGCGGCAGGGTACGGCAAGAGGTACGGCGCCGCCTTCGCTGACCAGGTGGATGGGAACATTATGGTCGGAGCTGTGTTCCCGTCAGTGCTGCGCACCGATCCGCGTTACTATCAGCGGAGCCACGGCTCATTTCTTCGCCGTTTTGCCTACGCCGTCAGCCGCATTGCCGTGACGCGCACGGACTCCGGAAGAAATGTGTTTAACATTTCTGAATTCGCCGGGAATGCGGTGGCGGCGGGTATTTCGAATCTCTATTATCCCGACCAGAACACAAGTCTTGCGAGCACCACGACCAACTGGGCCACGCAGCTTTCGATTGACGCATTTGGCAACGAACTGAAGGAGTTTTGGCCAGACATTCACCGCAAGCTTCACAGAAGAAAGAAGCAGCCCTCCGCAGCGCAATCTTAGTGAGGTTGCGTTGCGACTCCTCAATTCACCGGAATAATCAGGATCGCGTAGGCCGTACCGCCAAACATCACAAATGGCTTGTGCGTGTCAGGGTTCGCCTGTCCGGATGGAAATCCGGATGAATTTGCGACTCTGGCGTTCAGGATCATGATGTGCGCCGGAATGCGAATGTAATCCTTCTGGCCCGGAGCGAGTTTTGTGGCGTTGGGATCCGTATTGCTCCAGGATGAGCCACCTTGCAGCATGTACGAGTAGCCGACGTGGCCGGGGTTCGGCGCGTGTCCCGCTGTATAGGCTTCAATCCACTCCAATCCATATTTGTCGAAGCACGCCGGATGGTGCGCGATGGCGTCATGTTTTGTCGCCGCCGGATCGTCGATCATGCATGTCCAGCCGTTCGACCCACGCCGCAACTCCGTCAGACGCCCCTTCGCGTCCGCGATATCAACCGCTGCGCCGGCCGAGACAGAAGCCGGAGCGGCCGATACTGCGCGTGCGATTTCGGACTTCGCGTTCATTGATTGAGCGATCGTCAATGGCGCAGCGAAGCTTACCGCTGCCAGACCAGCGATGACGCGGCAGAATGGCCTCATGAGTGCTCCTTCCTAAATGGTCATGGATCGGGAAAAACTCCTGCATTGTATCGCGCTGGTTCCGTGGGCACATTGCATTTTCTGTTTGCGCCAGGCGCTTGTCACTCGTCCTCGCGGTTCTGTATACTCCGCGAACCATTCCATCCGCTATGGCGACGATTGACCAATCCGGGTTTTCTACCCAAACCGACGGCGCCTCTCCGGACTGGAGTCCGGCCAAGCGCGTCGCGTTTCGCTTCTGTTTCCTCTATTTCGGCTTGTACATTTTTTTCACCCAGATGCTCACGTCTCTGCTTTTGGCGGCGACGAACGACAACGGCTCTTTCGAGGTGGATTACACGCGGCCTGTACAGGCTGTGATTGTCTGGATCGGTCACCATCTCTTCGGCATTGCACACCCGATCCTGACGGCGCTCACGGGGAGCGGCGACCGGCTCTTCGACTGGATTGAACTTCCGTGCTTTCTGGCGCTGGCGATTGTGGGGACGATCATTTGGTCTGCGGTTGATCGCAAACGCGAGAACTACAGCAAGCTGTATTCCTGGTTTTACGTAATTCTGCGATTCGCGCTCTCCGCGAGCATGCTTTCGTATGGCGCGGCGAAGATTCTTCCGCTGCAGATGCCGTTCCCGAGCTTGAATCGCCTGCTCGAGCCTTACGGGAATCTTTCGCCAATGGGTGTTCTGTGGGCTTCGATCGGAGCTTCGCAGGCCTACGAGATTTTCGCCGGCGCCGCGGAGATGCTGGGCGGCATTCTCTTGATTTTTCCGCGCACCGCAACGCTGGGCGCACTGGCTTGTCTGGCCGATGCCACGCAAGTCTTCATGCTGAACATGACGTACGATGTTCCGGTAAAGATTCTCGCCTTCCATTTGATTTTGGCGTCGCTGTTTCTCCTTGCGGGCGACGCACAAAGGCTGTGCAGCGTTTTCTTTTCCGAACGTCCCACGCCTGCGCGTCCGAAGAGATTGCTTTTCCGTGGCGAGCGCGCGAACCGCATCGCGCTTGTCGTGCAGATTCTTTTCGGGCTATGGCTTGTCGGCGCAAATCTCTATGGTTCGATTTCCGTCTATGACGTCTATGGACCTGCCGCGCCGAAATCTCCGCTCTACGGCATCTGGAACGTCCAAGAACTTACCGTCGATGGGCAGACGCGTCCACCGCTGCTAACGGATGCGGAGCGCTGGCGGCGCGTCATTTTCGATTCGACGCGATACATGACGATTCAAGACATGGACGACACGGCAAAATATTACGCCCCGAAAATCGACATGGCCGCCAAAACTGTCGCGCTATCGAAATTCGACGACAAGAATTGGATTGCGAATTTTTCCTTCTCACAGCCATCGGCAAGTGGAATGATTCTCGACGGCTCGATGGACGGCCACAAAATCCACGCAGACCTTCAGTTGTTTGACCGCACGAAGTTCCTCCTCGTCACCCGCGGCTTTCATTGGGTACAGGATCATCCGTTCAATCGCTGATTCACCGTGACGCTTGGCGCTGCTTTGATCACCGAGCAGGCCGCCCGGAGGCGTGCCTGAGCCGAAATGTTTTCTTCCCGGACGTGCTCACCAAACGACCCTTTGCCGAGTCCATAGACTAGCGAGGCCGGAGAACAGAAGAATAACCCGGCTTCCAGTCGAGTTCAGGAATCCTAATGAACAGCTTGCTTGGCAACCTTCGCTACGCGCTGCGGCAGTTCCGGCTAGCGCCTGTTTTTGCCGCTTCGGCGATACTCACGCTGGCGCTCGGTATCGGCGGCACGACGGCGATTTTCACGCTGATCCACGCAGTGATGATTCGTTCTTTGCCTGTTTCCGATCCGGCGACGCTCTACCGCGTGGGCGACGGCAACGATTGCTGCGTCGAAAGCGGCCTGCAGGATCGCTGGGGAATGTATTCCTACCCGCTCTACGAACGGCTCAAGTCGGCAGTGCCAGAATTCGAAGACGTCGCCGCATTCCAGGCTGGAGGAGCGCGCATGGGCGTGCGGCGCGAAGGCGCGGAATCCGTTCCGCGGCCTTTGCGTTCAGAATATGTGACAGGCAGCTATTTCTCGACGCTCGGCGTGCGGCCGTTTAGCGGGCGGCTCTTCACGCCAGAGGATGACACGGAAGGCGCACCGCCCGTTGCAGTCCTTAGCCATCACGCCTGGCAGATGAATTACGGCTCGGATCCGTCGGTTGTCGGCTCGACGTTTGACGTCGAAGGCCACGCATTCACGGTCATTGGTATAGCGCCGCCTGGATTTTTCGGAGAAACACTGCGCAGCGATCCGCCGGACATTTGGGTACCGCTTCACCAAGAGGTACTCATCGACGGCGCAGGCGCGCGCTTGCACCAGTCGCCGCCTGCGTGGCTGCGCATGATTGGCCGATTGCGGCCCGGCGCTTCTACGGCGGGGATGGCCCCGCGCCTGACAGGCGTCCTGCGCCAATGGCTGCAGCATGATTCACAATATCCGGCGAATTGGATGGGCGACGTCATCCGCGCGCTTCCCAAGCAGAGCGTCAACGTCGTTCCGGCGGGCGCTGGGGTCACAGTGATGAAGGAAGACTACAGCCGGAGTCTGGAGATTCTCCTCGCCGTGTGCGCTATGGTGCTGCTCATTGCATGCGCGAACGTTGCAAATCTCTTACTAGCGCGCGCGGTAGCTCGCCGCGGACAGACGGCGCTGCGGCTGGCCATCGGCGCTACGCGCAGGCAAATCATCACGCAGGCGCTGACGGAAAGCATCGTGCTCGCAGTTGCTGGCGGCATCGTCGGACTGTTTGTCGCCGTGGCCGCCGCGCGATTGCTGCTGGCGCTCGCGTTTCAGAGCGCGCATTTCCTTCCGATCAGCGTCGCACCGTCGCTCATGGTTTTGGGGTTCGCGTTCGTTTTGGCTTTGATTACTGGAATTATTTTCGGCGCGGCGCCCGCGTGGTTTGCCACGCGTACGGATCCCGCCGAAGCGCTGCGCAGCTCGAGCCGCGGCTCGACGGGCAGGTCTTCTTTCGCGCGCAAAGCGCTGCTGATCCTGCAATTCAGCGTTTCGGTGGTCCTGGTCGCCGGTGCAACGATGCTGGCGCGGAGCCTGGGGAACCTCGAAGGGCAAACCTTCGGATTTCAGATCAAAGATCGAATGCTGGTTTCGCTGCACAATCCGGAATCGAGTCGCACGCCGGGCGAACTAAATGCGCTCTATCGTCAAATTGAGGATCGCGTCAGCACGTTGCCAGGAGTGCGCAGCGCGGGACTGGCACTTTACAATCCGCTCACGGACAACTGGGGCGAAATGATCGAAATCGCCGGGCATCCTCCGTCATCCGAGACGAGCGATGAATCCGAGGCTTCATGGGATCGCGTCAGCGCCAGCTATCTGCAGGACGTTGGCATTCCGATTTTGCGCGGACGCTATTTTACGGCTGCGGACGATGAAAACACCGCGCCCGTGGCCATCGTCAATCAAGCATT
>JASHRL010000059.1 GCA_030037355.1 Candidatus Acidiferrales bacterium
CCGGACTTCCCAAAGTTTTCCAAATACCAGGCCTGAGCATCTGGGATCTCCAAATCCGTTATCATGGCTCGGAGCTGGTCCGGCCTGCGGCTTCGCGCCGCCCTAAGCATGTCCTTCAGCTCCTGCTTTAGCCCCCGCGCGCTGTCGGGATACGGTGCATGAATCTTGGCCTCGGGCGCGAGAGCGCCTGCCGACGCAGCGTCGCGGGCGACCACATAAGAGGCGTGCGCCCACGCCGTCGTTAGCATCAAAAACACAGAAAGCAGTGCCAGTTTGCAACGAGACATACGAGATTCCTCTCCGACCCGCGATACAGCCCTTTAACAGAAGGATACACCCGCTCTTCTTCAAACTCCTGACAAGTCACGGAATACAGGATGGAAACGCAATGGGACACGGGGGAGTCTAATCCCGCAGCTACAGCTGGCCGCGTGAGGTGACAGCATGATTTTGCAAGACCTGAAGTACGCGAGCCGAATTCTTCGCAAGAGTCCCATCTTCACGCTCACCGCTGCCCTGACGATCGCGCTGGGCGTCGGCGCGAGCACGGCAATCTTCAGCGTGGTGAATGCTGTGATCTTGAAGCCGCTGCCCTATAAGAATCCCGACCAGCTTGTGGTTGCATGCAGCGACTACACGGTTCGCCATGTTCGCGACTTTCCATTTTCCAACGAGGACTACATTGATCTGCGCGATGCGACGAAGAACGTCTTTCAGGGCATGGCCGGAGTTTTCACATTTGACTTTACTCTGCCGCAAGAAGACGGCACGCCGCAGCAAGTTCGCGCCGCGGTAGTCACTACGAATTTCTTTGATCTGATGGGCGCGAGAATTATCGAGGGTCGCGATTTCACTCCGCAAGATGGACTCCCGCAGCCTCCGCCGCCCGCGCCCGGCGCGGCGCCGTCCGGAACTCCTCCGCCTCGCCTGCCCACGATGGTCATTCTCAGTTATGAATACTTCCAGCAGCGCTACGGCGGCAATCCCGCGATCGTCGGCACCACCATTCATACCCCGGGACAATTTGCTCCCGTGATTGTCGGAGTTCTCGCGCCGCATTTCCGTTTGTATTTTCCGCCGGAGGCGGAGACGGAAAGCGATCCGGAGATCTGGATCGCCAATCGCCTGAACTACGATAACGCCAATCGAAATTCTGTCTCGATTCATGCGGTCGGACGCCTGAAAGATGGCGTATCTCTTGTCGCAGCCCAAACCGCCGCGGACAATGTGGCAACCCAGGCGCGCAAGGACTTCCTGATTGAGCGCACGGCAGGGTATGCCATCCGCGTGGAACCCATGCGCGCGCATCTCGTCTCCGAAGTTCGTCCCACGATTCTGGCGCTGATGGGCGCGGTGGTTTTCCTGCTGCTCATTGCCTGCGCCAACGTCGCCAATTTGCTGCTGGTGCGCGCTTCGTTGCGTGAGCGCGAACTCGCCGTGCGTTCGGCCATGGGCGCAACGCGCTGGCATCTCTCGCGCCAGATGCTGACCGAGGCTTTCTTGCTCGCCGTGCTGGGCGCTTTGGGAGGGCTTGTGCTTGCCTGGGCGGGAATTCAGGAATTGCTCGTGCTCGCCCCGGCGAATCTTCCCCGCATGGATACGATTCGCATCGACGCGCCGGTGCTGATATTCACCGTGCTCGCGGCGCTCGCGGCTGCGGCCATCTTCGGCATGATCTCCGCGTGGCGCGCTTCGCGGCCCAATGTCATCACATTGTTGGGCGGCAGCAGCAGGAACGAAGGCCTCACCAGCGGAGGCATCCTGCGCAAGCTTGTCGTCGTGATCGAAGTTGCTCTTTCGTTTGTGCTTCTCGTTGGTTCCGGCCTCATGATTCGCAGCTTCCGCGATCTGGAGAACATCAACCCCGGTTTCGACTCTCACAGCCTGCTCACGTTCACCCTGCTGGGGAACCTTGGAGGGAACACGCCAGATTCGCGCGCCGCCGCAGTCAGAGAAATCCAGCAGCGGCTAGAGGCCATTCCCGGCGTCGAAAGTGTGACAGCTTCGTCTCCTTTTCCGTTGGACGGCCTGTTCAGCCCTATCCGGTGGGGCAATCTCGATGCTGGCGCCGACGCCAGCAAATTCCAGGCCACGGATTTCCAGTTCGTGCTGCCGGGCTACTTCGAGACGATGCACATCCCGCTCCTTGCCGGGCGCACGTTCACGGATGCGGACAATACGCCGCTTCCAAACGGGGCGCTGCGGAATCCGGCGCCGGGCGCAGTTATCCCGGGCCGCAAGGTTGTCCTCATTGATGAGGAGTTGGCGAAGAAGGCCTTCCCCGATGGCTCTGCCGTCGGCAAGCAAATTCTCATTCGCGTTCGCACGCCGGAGGCCGAGCCTGTCGAGGTTATTGGCGTTGTCGCGCACACGCGCGACGAATCGCTGAGCGTTCCCGGGCGCGAGCAAGTGTACTTCACCGA
The DNA here is from genome assembly GCA_030037355.1 of Candidatus Acidiferrales bacterium. GTDB lineage: Bacteria > Acidobacteriota > Terriglobia > Acidiferrales > UBA7541 > DAHUXN01. The sequence goes on from JASHRL010000059.1 coordinate 2,424, forward strand.
TTCGTTCGTGGGCTCGGGAGCCGTCGCCGAATGGGCGATTCGCTCGAATGGCAATGTCGAAAGATTCGCGGGCCAGGTTCGCGCGACGATCAAAGCGATTAACTCCCAGTTGCTCATCAGCCAGATGCTGCCCATGGACGCGGTCGTTGACAAGGCGCAGGCAGGCACGCGTTTCTCGCTGCTGCTCATCGGAGTCTTTGCGATAATCGCTGCTCTGCTCGCGGGCGTGGGACTCTATGGCGTGCTTTCCACAGTCGTGCGGCAGCGCACGGCGGAAATCGGCGTGCGCATGGCGCTCGGCGCGCAGCCGTCGCGGATTTTCAAATTGGTCGTCGGGCAAGGGCTGCAGTTGACGGCTGTCGGCATCGCCGCCGGCTTGCTCGCTGCTCTTGGCCTCACGCGCCTGATGACTTCGATGCTGATTGGCGTCAAGCCGACGGATCCGATTACGTTCGTCGCCATGGCGGTCCTGTTCTTCCTGATTGCAGGGATAGCATCTTGGATGCCCGCGTGGCGCGCCGCGAGCGTTGATCCCAACGCTGCATTGCGCCAGCAGTGACCGCCCTGTGGCCCTGCGAAATTCAAGGCCCAGGCGCAGGTTATCCTATTGATATGGAGTCGCTTAACCTGCAGCATATTGACCTCTTACTCGGCATGCGCTAACGTCTAGTTGCTGGCTTGGGCAAAGCCGGCGCGAGGGTTTTCGCACCTAACCTTGATGAGACAAAGCGTCCGGATGTCGGGTGGCATCGCCGAGCTCTTCGGCGCCTACGACGAGAATCTGAAGCTGCTCGAATCGACTCTGCATGTGACCACGCAGCTCCGCGATGACAATATTGAAATCGAGGGCAATTCCGCGGAAGTGCATCGTGCGGCCAAGTTCTTGAACGACTACAATCAGCTCATTCGCGAGGGAAAGAAGATCGAGAGCGGTCAGGTGAAGGCGATGTTGCGTATGGCCAATGAAGAGCCGGATTTTTCGATGCGCGGCGCGGTCGAGCATGCACACCCGCGCACGTTCGGCAAGAAACCGATCACTGCGAAGACCTCGAACCAGCGCCGCTACATGGAGGCGCTCGAGAAATTCGACATGGTTTTCGCCATCGGCCCCGGCGGAACGGGCAAAACTTATTTGGCTGTGGCCATGGCCGTTTCCGCGCTGCTCACCAAGCAAGTGAATCGCATCATTCTCGTTCGGCCAGCCGTCGAAGCAGGCGAACGCCTCGGCTTTTTGCCCGGCACGCTTCAGGAAAAAGTTGATCCCTATATGCGTCCGCTCTATGACGCTCTGCACGACATGCTCGATGCCGATAAGCTTGGCCGTTTCCTCGAAAAAGACATCATCGAAGTCGCCCCGCTGGCCTTCATGCGCGGCCGCACGCTCAACGATTCCTTCGTTATTCTCGACGAGGCCCAGAACACCACGAGCGAGCAGATGAAAATGTTCCTGACGCGCCTCGGCTTCAATTCCAAAGCTGTGATCACCGGCGACATCACGCAAATCGACTTGCCCAACGATCGCCGTTCCGGTCTCGTCGAGGCTATCGAAGTCGTCGGAAAAATCGAAGGCATTGCGCTCGTTTACTTTGACGAGCGCGACGTCGTGCGCCACAGCCTGGTGCAGCGCATTATCAAGGCTTACGACGAATATGGGGGAGCCGCTGCGTCGCCGCGTTCGAGCGCGAATCATCACGCTCGCGAGACGGGCCAGCCCGGCTCTGCCGAATAATTTCTGCGCTATGGTGATCAATCGCCAGAAGCGAGTGCGCGTCGCCTCCGCTCCTTTGGAGATTTTTCTGAATCGTGTCTTGAAAACGGTGCACGCGCCTGCCAATGCGGCTACGGTTTGTCTAGTCGATGATGCGCAAATGGCTCGCTGGAATCGCGCGTATCGCGGCAAGCCGAAACCAACCGATGTTCTTTCGTTTCCGGCAAACGGCGTGCGCCGCGGAAAAAATCCTCTGGCCGCTCGCAACAGCGCGACTCATGATTCGTATCTCGGCGATGTCGCCATCGCACCGGCCGTCGCGAGGAAAAACGCTCGCGCATTGGGGCGCACTCTCAGCGACGAATTGCGCGTGCTCATTCTCCACGGTGTTTTGCATCTGCTCGGCTATGATCACGAAACCGACAACGGCCAAATGGAGCGCCTCGAATTGAAACTCCGCGCGCAACTGGGGCTTCGCTGAACATGGGCGCGCTCGCCTATACGATTGGCATCATCGCTCTCGCTGCCGGTCTCGCGATTCTCGCCTATCTTGATCGCATTTACCGCCAGCTCGGCCGCGTCGTGGCCGGCCCTGCGCACGCCCATCTCGATATTTTCGTCGCGGAAATCGAGCCGCGCCTGCATCTTGCCCGCGCCCGCGCGGCGGGAACATTCAGCCTGCTGACGCGCCTCGGACTCGTCATCGTTTCCGTGCTCACGGCGCGCGCCGTGATCCTGTTCGCCGGCGAAACGTGGCAAATCGTCGCGGAGATGATTTTCTTCCTCGGCCTCGAAGTCATCGTCGGGATGCAATTCTTGCCCGCTCTATTCCTGGCGCGCACGAGCGGCCGCTGGCTGATTCCGATTGTTCCGCTCGTCCGCGGTTTGGCCTGGCTCGTATGGCCGATTCAGGCTTTTCACGAATTTACGGTTTCGCTGCTGCACATCTCCGACGAAGCCGAAGAGGGCGCTCCTCCCGATGATCAGCAAGCCATCGAAGCCATCGTCGAAGCCGCCACGGAGGAGGGAATTCTCGAGCACGACGAAGCGCGATTGATCGAACAAGTTGTCGAGTTCAGCGACAAGCGCGTCCGCGAAGTCATGACTCCTCGCCCCGATGTCATCGCCATCGCCGCCAACGCCACAATCGAACAGTTGCGCCGCCTCGCCGTGGAAACGAAATTCTCCCGCTTGCCGGTTTACGAAAACACGCTCGACGAAATCATCGGCATCGTCATCGCGCGCGATATTCTGCAGATTCGCGAAAGCGAAGCGGCGCGCCGCACGGTCCGCGAGCTTGTGCGTCCGGCGCTATTCGTCCCCGAGGCCAAGATGGGTTCGAGCCTTCTCAAAGAGATGCAGCGCAAGAATCAGCAAATGGCCATCGTGATCGACGAATATGGCTCCATGGCGGGCATCGTTACCGCCGAGGATCTGGTCGAGGAAATTGTCGGCGAAATCGGCGAAGAAGATCGCCACCCCGCTCCCGATGTCGTCCGCGAAAAAGACGGCAGCATGGTCCTGCGCGGCAGCGTGTCGGTCGAAAAACTGAAAGATTTATTCGGCGTGGAACTCCACGACGGCGAACCGGAATCGAGCGCCGCCACGCTGTCTGGCCTGCTCAACCACATCGCCGGCCACGTCCCGTCCGCAGGAGAAAAAATCGTCTTCGAAGGTTTGCAGTTCGAAGTTCTCGAAGCCAATCAGCGCAAGGTTCTGCGCCTCCGCGCGCGCCGCCAGGCCGAAGAGCACGCCGCAGCCGGATATACCAACTAAAAGCCAGAAGAGGATCGGTGTCATTCCGAGTCTGCCTGTCAGTGACAGGCAGAGCGAGGAATCTGCTGTTGCCTGAAACTGTACCAGCAAGTTCATTTCGCGTGCCGCAATAGTCATCGGCAAATGGCCCGTGCTTGATATTTTCACTCCTCGGGAGTAACTTTCATCTCCCATCACAAGCGAATGTTGCTCAGCTATCGTTTTCGCAGGGAGGCGCCATGGCACTTCAGATTCGGCTTCGCGTCAATGGCAAAGACCACGAAAGTTCTGTCGAGCCGCGCCTCCTTCTCGTCCACTATTTGCGCGACACGCTTGGCCTCACCGGAACGCACATCGGCTGCGAAACCAGCCTCTGCGGCGCATGCACAGTTCTTCTCGATGGCAAAGCGGTCAAGTCCTGCACTATGCTTGCCGCGCAAGCCGACGGCGCCGAAATTACCACCATCGAAGGTCTCGCCGCCACATGCAAGTCCAATGGCTCGGGCAATGGCGCCGCGCTTCATCCTGTGCAGGAAGGTTTTTGGGAGAAGCACGGCCTGCAATGCGGCTATTGCACGCCTGGCATGATTCTGACCGCAACGGCGCTCCTCGGCGAAAATCCCGATCCCAGCGAAACGGAGATTCGCCACGCCATTTCCGGCAATCTGTGCCGCTGCACCGGCTATCAGCATATTGTCGACGCCATTCAATACGCGGCAAAGAAGATGGCCGCTAACGGTCACTAGAAATTTCCGGCGCTGCGCCACGCGGAGGAGATATGGCAACCGCAACCAAATACGTTGGCAGGCCGATGAAGCGCAAGGAGGACCCGCGCCTGATTCAGGGCCTTGCGCATTACGTCGACGACATTCAACTGGCAGGCATGTGCCACATGGTCGTCGTGCGCAGCCCTTATGCGCATGCGCGAATTCGTTCTGTGAACGTCTCGAAAGCGAAAGCCGCGCCCGGCGTCGTCGCTGTTCTCACCGGCGAAGATGTTCGCGGCGCGATTGGCCCTGTCCCTTGCGCCGCGCAAATTCCCGATATGAAGCCCGCCGTGCGCACCGTCCTCGCTACAGACAAAGTCCGTTTCGTCGGCGAACCCGTTGCCGTTGTCGTCGCCTCTGAAAAATATGCTGCGCGCGACGCCGCTGATCTTGTCGAAGTCGACTACGATCCGCTTCCCGCCGTCGTCGATCCCGAAAAGGCCATCGCCAAAGGCTCGCCCAAGCTCTACGACAACTTCGACGACAATGTCGCCTACCGCTGGGAACTCGAGGGCGGCGATGTCGCTGGTGCATTCAAGAAAGCAGACAAGATCATCAAGCAGCGCATGGTCAATCAGCGCCTCATTCCCATGGCCATGGAGCCGCGCGGCGTTGTCGCCGATTTCGATCCGGGCGAGCCGAAGCTGACGATCTGGACTTCCACGCAGATTCCGCACCTCGTCCGCACGCAAGTCGGCGTAATGCTCGGCTTTTCGGAGACCTCCATCCATCTGATCACGCCGGAAGTCGGCGGCGGCTTCGGCAGCAAACTTAATGTCTACGCCGAAGAAGCGCTGTGCGCTTATCTGGCCATGAAAATCGGCAAGCCGGTGAAATGGATCGAATCGCGCCGCGAGAATTTCCAGACCACCATTCACGGCCGCGATTTCATCAACTATGTCGAGCTCGCCGTCAAGCGTGATGGCGCGATTCTCGGTGCGCGTTACAAAATTATCGGCGACCTGGGTGCGTACTATCAGTTGCTCACCCCGCTGATCCCCACGCTGACTGCGCTCATGCTCTGCGGCTCGTACAAGATTCCCGCCGTGCGCATCGAAATCGTCGGCGCGCTCACGAACAAAATGGCCACAGACGCCTATCGCGGCGCGGGCCGTCCGGAAGCGACCTATTTCGTGGAGCGCGCCATGGATATCGTCGCCGCCGAACTGAAAAAAGATCCGCTCGAGGTCCGCCGCAAGAATTTCCCCAAACCCAAGGACTTTCCCTATGCGACGCCGACCGGCCTGATTTACGACACGGCGAATTATCAGGCGTGCCTGGAAGCTGCTTCGAAAAAATCCGCTTACGCAAAATTGCGCAAGGAACAGGCGGCCGCGCGCAAGGCCGGCAAGATCATGGGCATCGGCGTCTCCAGCTACGTCGAAATCTGCGCCATGGGCCCTTCGAGCGCCATGCCCGCCGGCGGCTGGGAGAGCGGCACGGTTCGCATCGAGCCGACCGGCAAAGTGAAAATCCTCACTGGCTCTTCGCCGCACGGCCAGGGTCAGGAAACCAGCTTCGCGCAAATCGGCGCGGATATGCTCGGCGTCGCGCCGGAAGACGTTCTCGTTGTTCACGGCGATACGAGCCAGGTTCCCTACGGCATCGGCACCTTCGGCAGCCGCGCGACGGCCGTCGGCGGCACCGCCGCATATAAGTCGCTCGAAAAATTGCGCGAAAAACTAGCCAAAATCGCCGGGCACATCCTTGAAGTCGAGCCATCAAAACTGGTTTTCGCCGACCACAAAATTCAGTCCAAATCCGATCCGCAGAAATCCATCACCTTCGGCGAAGCTGTTGGCGCCGCCTATGTCGCGAAGACCCTTCCTCCTGGCGTCGAGCCGGGTCTCGAAGCCACCACGTTCTTCGAACCCACGAATTTCACCTTCCCGTTTGGCACGCATGTTTGCGTCGTTGAAATCGACCGCGACACGGGCGAAGTGAAGCTGACGAAATACATCGCCGTTGACGATTGCGGCAACGTCATCAATCCGCTTCTCGTCGATGGCCAGGTTCACGGCGGCATCGTGCAGTCCGTCGGACAGGCGCTCTTCGAAGAAGCCGTGTACGACAATGATGGCCAGCTCATCTCCGGCGAGCTCACCGATTACGCCATTCCGCGCGCCGCCGATCTTCCGCGCTTGATCACCGATCGCACCGTCACGCCGACTCCCGTGAATCCTATGGGCGTGAAGGGCGTCGGAGAAGCGGGCACCATCGGCGCGACGCCGGCGCTTGTCAACGCTGTCGTTGACGCGCTCGCGCCGCTCGGCATCACCCACGTCGATTTACCCATCAAGCGCGAAAAAATCTGGCAGCTTCTGCAAAAGGGAAGCGGCAGCAGCAAAGCGAAGCCCCGGAGGGCGCGATGATTCCAGCCTCGTTTGAATATCAAGCGCCAAAAACTCTTGACGAGGCTCTGCGTCTCCTCAGCCGTCACGGTGACGAGGCCAAGATCCTCGCCGGCGGCCACAGCCTTCTGCCGCTGATGAAGCTTCGCCTCGCTTCGCCGCGCTACGTCGTCGACATTGGCCGCCTGCGCGGCATGGATTACATTCGGGAAGAGAACGGCAAAATCGCCATCGGCGCGCTCGCCACGCACGCGCAGGTCTTCGCTTCCGAATTGCTGCGCGAGAAATGCCCCTTGCTTGCGGAGACAGCTTCCGAAATTGGCGATATGCAGGTGCGCAATCGCGGCACGCTTGGCGGCAGCCTCGCTCATGCTGATCCCGCTGCCGATTATCCCGCCGCGATTCTCGCTTTGGATGCCGAAATCGTCGCGCAATCCGGCGACGGCGGCAAACGCACGATTCCTGCCGCGGACTTTTTCGTTGACCTGCTTTCCACGCAGCTTCGCCCCGGCGAGATTCTCACCGAAGTCCGCGTTCCGGTGAAACGCGCCAACGAAGGCGCGGCTTACCGCAAATTTCATCAGCCCGCGTCCGGTTTCGCGATCGTTGGAGCTGCGGCGCGTCTGGCGATCGGCAAGGGCGGCAAAATCGAAGACATTGCGCTCGGCATGACCGGCGTCGGCTCGAAATCCTATCGCGCCTCGGCTGTCGAAAAAGCCTTGCGCGGCAAAGGGGTCAGCGAAAAATTGATCGCCGACGCCTGTGTCAAAGCCGCGCACGGCGTCGAGCCTCTTTCCGACATTTTCGCCTCCGCCGCGTATCGCCGCGAAATGGCCAGCGTTTTTGCCCGCCGCGCCATTGCGCTCGCCATCGAACGCGCACAGCCTCACGCTGCCGCGCCTCCGATGCCTGCCGCAAAAGGCAAGCGGAAATGAAGCTGCAGGGAAGCGTGACGCTGCCAGCTCCGCGCGAAGCGGTCTGGCAGCTTCTCACTGACCCGCAGCGCCTCGCCAACCTGCTTCCCGGCGCGCAAAAGCTCGAAGCCGACGGTCCCGATCGCTACAAAGTCACCATGAAATTCGGCATCGCCGCGTTTTCCGGAAATTTTCAGGGCAGCGTCGAACTCGCGCAGAAAAAGCCGCCGGAGTCGTTTCAGATGCTCGTCGAAGGCCGCGGCGCTCCCGGCTTCATGAAGGGCGCGGGCGCCATCGCGTTGCACGAAAAGGCTGGGCACACCGAAGTGAAGTACGATGGCGAGGCGCAGGTTGGCGGCGTCATCGCTTCCGTCGGCCAGCGCATGATCGAAGTCGCGGCGAAAAAAATCGCGCAGCAGTTCTTCGAGGCCGCCGCATCAGAACTGAAGAAGAGCGGAGGCGCTTGACTCCGCCATCCGAATCCGCCTGCAATGGCGTAAAATGGAAAGAAGCTGTCTCGTAAATGGGCTTTCGTCAGGGCATGGCTTCAGCCATGCCGAAAAGCGATCAAATTCAGGGGTTTTAACCCCTGAGGCTGAAACGGTGGGCAGCCGGAGTATTTATGAGATGAGTTCCAGTGGTTGAGCTAATCTCAGTAAGGAGCGTTTCATGAGAAAAATCGGAATACTCGCAGGCGTCGCGGTGATTCTCGCCGGTCTCGCTTTCGCGGCTCCCAAACCGCAAACCTTCATCGGCGACATCAGCGACAGCATGTGCGGCGCCACGCACATGATGGAAGGCAGCGCCA
>JASHRL010000060.1 GCA_030037355.1 Candidatus Acidiferrales bacterium
AAAATCGATCCGGGCCAGCCGCTCGACAAAGATATTTACGATCTGTCGCCGGAAGAATTGAAGAATGTTCCGTCGATGCCGGGGTCGCTCGAAGAATCGCTGCGCGCGCTGGAAAAAGATCACAAATTCCTGCTCAAGGGCGACGTCTTCAGCCAGGACCTGATCCATTTGTGGATCGAATACAAAATGAAAAACGAAGTGAACGCTGTGCGCATGAGGCCGCATCCGTACGAATTTCAACTGTATTACGACATCTGAAATGCGGCGGCGCGACATCCTGGCGGCAGGGGCGATTGCGATCACGGCGATCGGCGCACCTTCATGGGCGGCGGCCGAGGTAGAAAACAACGTCCCACCCTTTGCAAAACCGGCAAAGGATGGGGCACCCACAGCGGCGGGAGCCGATATGTACGGGATGATCGGAAAAATCACCGCCGTTCCGGGCAAGCGCGATGAGTTCATCGCGATTCTGCTGGATGGAATCGGCGAGATGCCCGGCTGCCTCAGCTATGTGGTGGCAAAAGATACAAGCGATGGCGACGCGATTTGGGTTTCGGAAGTGTGGGACAGCAAGGCGAGTCACGACGCTTCGCTCGCGCTGCCATCGGTGAAAGACGCCATCGCGAAAGGCCGTCCGCTGATTGCGGGGTTCAGCAATAACGTCGTCACGGCACCAGTGGGAGGAATCGGGCTGCCGAAACAGCGGTAGATTCTATTTCCAGAACATCATGGAAGGGGCGCTGAAGTTTCACGCCCCTTTTTATTTTTGGAGGAGGAAATGAAAATGACAGCGATCAGTTTCGGCCTTGTATCAGCGGCGATGGCGGCGAGTTTTGCCGTGGGCATGATGGTGCAGGCGAAGCGAAATGCAACGGCGGAAGCAAACAAGGATGTGCGCGTGACGGGCATCGGCGGCGTGTTTTTCAAAGCGCACGACGCGGCGAAACTGGCGGCGTGGTATCGCGAGCATTTGGGAATTCCCTCTGAGGGCGACGCATCCGGCGCGTATCATCAGTTTGAGTGGCTGGAGAAAGACGATCCCTCGAAAACGGGCGGCACGGTTTGGGCGGTTTTCCCGGAGAATGCACCAAACTTCGGCGCGAGCAAATCGCCGCTGATGATCAATTATCGCGTGGCGAATCTGGCGCGCCTGCTCGCTGAATTGAAAGCCGAAGGCGTGCAAGTGGACGACAAGATTGAAGACGCATCGTACGGACGATTCGGTCACGCGACGGATCCGGAGGGAAATCGGATTGAATTCTGGGAGCCGAAGTAGGAAGACGGTGGTCAGTGGTCAGTGGTCAGTGGTCAGTGGTCAGTGGTCAGTGGTCAAAAAGAACGGACGGCGAATCGCGAGTCAAGCTGCGGACGCGGAAAGGAGTGAGGGGAGGCCAAATTGGCGCTTGTGGCGATGAAAGTTTTCGTCACAATTGGCAGCATGAACAGGAATGTTATTTTTTCGATTCGCGCAGCGACAAGCGATGACGTGCAAGGAATTTTGCAGTGTCTGCGCGCTGCGTTCGCGCCGTTTCGGACGCGGTACACGCCGGCGGCATTTCGCGACACGGTGCTAAGCGAAACAAGGCTGCCTGAACGCATGAAGCGGATGAAGATTTTTGTCGCTGAAGATGAATGCAAGAATATCGCGGGCACGGTTGGGTGCAGCATTTCCGGCGAGAAGGCGCATATCCGCGGAATGGCAGTGCGGCCCGCGCTGCAGGGTTGCGGACTTGCGGCGAAATTGCTCGCGGCCGCGGAAGGCGAAGCGCGCGCGGCGAATTGTTCGCGCATGACGCTCAACACGACGGAACCGCTCGAACGCGCGATCCATTTTTACCGCAGGCATGGGTACCGCGCGTCGGGACGCGTGCGGAATTGGTTTGGGATGCCGCTGTATCAATATGTGAAGCAAATCGACGCCCTACGTTGACACGGTGCGGAGCATCAGCAACACGGACAGGCAAAATAGCACAGCAGCCAACTTGCTTTCGCTGGACAGGGTTCGTCGCGCTATCGTGTCGATGTTTCTTTGCATCTCTCGTAGGCTGATCTCTTTTTCTTTTCGCTGTCTGGCATATGTTTTCTTCTGAACATATGCTATGAACCGCAGGAGGTAATGCGTAACTCTCAACGATAGATTAACACTTTCAATGGTCACGGAACTTTCCTCCGCCATGCAATCTTCGTAAGGCTTAGTTGCGAGTCTAACGCATGCCCGACACCCCGGGCAATATGTTGAAAAACGCAAGGACCGCACCCGCGCGCGGCTTTACATCGAGATGAGCAATTCGCCGGGGTGCTGGCTTGATCGATGCGGAATTTGGTGAAATAAGACTTAAACGAGGCGACGGCGGGGTATAATCAAGGTCAACGGACGATTCCATGACGATTGAGCAGCAGGTGATAGAAAAGTTGCGCGAATTGCCGCCAGAAAAGCAGCGGGAAGTGTTGGATTTTCTGGAGACAATGAAGGAAAAGAATGGCGGCAAACCGCGCCGGAGTTTGCTGGGCCTCTGGTCGGACCTGAACGTTCGGATCAGTGAAGAAGACATCCGCGAGATTCGGCGAGAGATGTGGAGTAACTTTCCTCGCGACCCTGCACCATGAGCGTGGTGCTCGATACCCACAGCGTCTTATGGTATCTGGAAAATTCGCGGGAGCTTTCTGCGGCGGCGCGTGAAAAAATCGAGAGCGCAATCGCCGAAGGACGCGCCGTTCACATTTCCGCGATTTCTCTCATTGAGATCATCTATCTCGTGGAACGAAGAAAGCTCCCCGAAGAAGCCCTGGCGCGATTTCGGAAGGCGATAAACGATCCTGGCACGGGGTTGTCCATCGCGCCTGTGAATGCTGCGGTCGCAAATGCGATCGAAGATGTGCCAAGAAGCGCCGTTCCCGATATGCCCGACCGCATTATCGCTGCAACGGCTATTCATCTTGGCGTGCCGCTGGTCACTCGCGATCGCCGCCTGCAATCGACCACAATACAAACAATCTGGTAGAGCGTTTTTGCGCGCAGGATTTGCCATTGTTGCGCGACGACTCGATTCGTACGCAAGCTGCTTTGCAACGGAGGACGGCATCGGCTAGGCTTTCTGTTGCATGCAGACGGAATTTGCGAATATTGTTTTCAATGAGCCGCTGGCGGCGGAGGCGAATCTGGCGATTCTGCAGCCGCGACTTCCGGTGGCCGTGTGGGCAGCGCTGCCGACGCTGCTCGAACAAGTTCCCAGTCCCGACGACGCGCTGAATTTTCTGGAACGATTCTGGCGCGCGGCTCCGCAGACGGTCATTCGACACATCGAAACGCACCGCGCGGCGCTGCATTATCTGCTGACGCTTTTCAGCTACAGCCGATTTCTCTCCGAGTCGCTCGTGCAGCAACCGGAACTGATTTTGTGGCTGGACCGGCGCGGCGCGCGCGAAGGCATCGAGCGGATGAAATCGCACGACGATTTGCTCGAAGACTGCTACCGGTTTTCAACGATGGCGTTCGATTTGCCACCGGCGGTTTTTCTGGCGCGATTCAAACGGCGCGAATACCTGCGCATCACGCTGCGCGACGTGCTGAATCTGGCGTCGCTGGCGGAAACTTCGCTGGAGCTTTCGGATCTCGCCGACGTGCTCATCGAGCGCGCGCTGCGGCTGGCAGCGCAACATCTGGAAAATCTCTACGGCATGCCGCAATGGAGCGACGCGAGCGCGGCGTCACAGGACAATTTGCAGCCCGCGCGGATGACGGTGATTTCGCTCGGAAAACTCGGCGGGCAGGAACTGAACTACAGCTCGGACATCGATTTGATGTTTCTCTACGACCACGACGGCACAACGGCAGGCGGCACGTCGGGAAAAATCGCGAACCTGGAATATTTCGTGCGGCTGGCGCAAGCGATTTTGAAATTGCTGACGGAGGCGACGCCGGAGGGCGCGGTGTTTCGCGTCGATATGCGGCTGCGGCCGGAAGGACAGCTCGGCGATCTGGCGATCAGTTTGCCGGCGGCGCTCGATTATTACCGGACGCGCGCGCGCGAATGGGAACTGCAGATGCTGATTAAAGCGCGCGTTTCGGCAGGAGAGGCGGCGACGGGCGAGAAGTTCCTGCGCGAAGTGCGACCGCTGATTTTCCGGCAGGAGTTCCATCTGGCTGCGGTGGAAGCGGTGCTAAACGCGCGGGAGGAGATTTCACGGTCGCTGCGGCGCGGCGGCGCGACGGACGAAGATTACGCGGCGGCGTGGAACGTCAAGCTGACGCCGGGAGGAATTCGCGACATTGAATTTCTGGCGCAGTGCTTGCAGCGCGTGCACGGCGGGCGCGATCCGTGGCTGACGTCGCGCGGCTCGGGATCGACGCTCGTCGCATTGCAGCATCTGCACGACAAAGGATATTTGACGCAGCGGGATTTCTTCCTGCTGGGCTCGGCGTATCAGTTTCTGCGCAAAGTCGAGCACCGGCTGCAACTGCGCGACGGTTTGCAGGAGCACACGCTGCCGCAAAAGACCGGAGCGCTCGAACGCATCGCGCGACGGTGCGGAATCGAGGCGGCGGATGGACGAAGCGCAGGAGAAATTCTGCTGGAGCAGACGCGGCGATATTTCGAAGAAGTGCGCGCGATTTATATGCAGTCGCTGCCGATGACGGAGCGGGACGCAGAGAGCGCGGCGGCGCGAGCGGGCGAGCGAATCCCGGAGATGCGTTCGCTGGGCGCGGATGCGCTGCTTGTGCGGCTGCGGACGGAATTTCCCGCGCTGGCGGAACGATTGATGCGGCATCGCGCGCAAAGCGATCCTTTTGCGCGGCGAGGCGTGGAGAAATTTCTGGAGTCGGCGCTGCTGGACGTCGCGTTGACGCACGAACTGGAGCAAAACGCGGAATGGCTCGACCGCGCGGCGGAGCTTTTCGCGCGGAGCGATTTCGCGGCGGAGACGCTGATCCGCGATCCGCACGCCATCGAGCGGATTTTTCGCGCGGACGATGCGGGAGCGCGCGAACTGCCTTTCCTGCCGACGATGGAGTCGCTGCGGCGGCGCGAACATGATGAAACGCTGCGCGCGGCGGCGAAATCAATTCTCGGCGAGACGAAACCGTTCGAGACGTTCGCGGAGCTGACGCGCATCGCGGAAAAATCGGTGCGGAGCGCGTTGGAGCTGGCAGCGAGAGAAGACGAAGTGGCTAGTGGCCCTTCGACTGCGCCCGCCACGGCGGGCAAGCTCAGGGCAAGCGAGTGGCTAGTGACTAGAAAAAGCAACAACACCAAAACTGAATCGGAAAGCGCGATGGAGGGAGGGGCGTTGCGCGACGCGCCGTTTGCGGTGATTGCGCTCGGGCGGCTGGGCGCGGGCGAATTCGATATCGGGTCGGATGCGGACGTGATGTTTCTCACGGGGCCGAACGTGAGCGAAGAAGAAATGGTCGCGTGGCGGCGACTCGCAGAGAGATTTATTCACGTCGCGGGAAGTTATACGAGCGAGGGGCTGCTGCTGCCGGTGGACACGCGGCTGCGTCCGCGAGGCGGCGAAGGCGAAATTGTACAGGGAGCGAAATATTTCGTGGAATATTTTTCGCGCGATGCGGAGGGATGGGAAGCGGCGACGTATTTGAAAGCGCGCGCGGTGGCGGGAAATGTGGCGCTGGGCGAGAGGATTTTGGGCGAGATGCGAGATGCGCTGCGCAAACGATTTGCGGCGGCGCACGGCGGCGAGCCGGCGGAATTGCGGCGGCAGCTTGTGCACATGCGCGAGCGGCTGGAGCGAGAGCGTCCGGAGGGCGAGACGGGATTCAAGACTTCTGCGGGAGGGTTTTTCGACATTGAGTATGTCGTGGCGTTTCTCGCGCTGACGGGAGGGATTGCGACGGCGAATCCGGGGAATGTGCTGCGGCAGATTGAGGTGCTCGAAAAGAGCGGCGCCTCGCCTGGGCGAGCGGGTCTCAGCGAGAAAGATGCGCGCGCGCTGTGGGAGGCGGCGATGTTTTACCGTTCGCTGGACCATGCGATGCGGCTGGCGCTGGGGAGAGCGTCGAATGCGTTGCCGGAACCCGCGCAGATGCCGAGAGTGGTGGCGATGATGAAACAATGGGGCGTGAGCGTCGTGGGCAGCCTGCAGGATAGCCTCGCATCAACGCGAAATGCAGTCCGGCAAATCTATCAGGCGATGATGGTCGAGGATTCGAAGTAATTTGTTTTTGACGAACGTTCATGGAGCAACCACTACCTTGCGCTTGCCTGCGGCAGGCAGGCGGATGAGAAGCGCAAAAGGAAGAAATACGACGAGGCGTTCTTTTCGGCACGGCTAAAGCCGTGCCCTGACGAAACCGCATAAGAGTCACGTACCCATGCAGATGAGGTACTCCGCGCGTTTGCTTCGCAGATATCAAGTAGTAGTATATCTCTTTGAACACCACCTGTCCTTCCGTACAGCTATTCTTGCGCGTTTGTTAGGCCACAGACTATATGGACCGTGGCCAGCAATGCATAGAGTAGTTCTAGCTAGTTTTCTTATCTTCCTCGCTGGGTGTGGCAACAGTCCTGCACCAGTGAATAATAATCCTGTCCCGCAAGGAGGCCCGTCCTTTGTTCAGGCTGTTTCTTCTCGTTGCGATACTGGAGGCTCCGGACCTCAGTGCTCCAGCACGTTGTCGTTCTCCATTACAACCAAGGCGGGCAATTCAATTCTTGTGCCACTATGGTTTAATGCCCTGAACATAGCCGTGCAAGTTTCAGATTCAAATCAGGATACGTTTGCATTGTGGGCGACGGTCCCAACTGCTGACACTAATGATGCACCAGCTTTTTTGTATGCCGCGCAAAATGCTGTAGGTGGCGCAGTTACGATCAGTTTGACGTTCAGTTGCGCCCAGACTCCGTGTAACCCGCAAGACGGTGTGCCAGCATCTGTGTTTGCGGGCGCTCTTGAATATCAGGGAATCACCAAAGGAATGGATGCATCGGTTACAGCAGGCAGCCTACTTACCCAACAGAGCCAAGGGCAGGTAATAGATTCTGGTACCTTCACAACTCATTTAGGCAACGAACTAGTGTTTGGGATCGCGATGGCAGATTTTGGCGTAGACCTGGGTACCGGCTGGACGGCGCGTTTGGGTTGCGATCCATCCCAGTCTGCAACTGTGGGTTCGGGGGCCGGGTATTTCTGCTTTGAAGAGCAGACAGCGATGCAGGCAGGCAGTTTCAACGCAACGTTCGCTACAGATTTCAGTTCCTCAGGCGGGCTGGGTGCGCCGCCAAGCGAGTCCGCACCGAACGGATATGGAATATCGGCCATATCCGTATACTGAAAACTAATTATCTATGCTGGGAAAGTTGGAGGAGACAAACAAATGAATAGAACAGTCGCACGTGACCATGTGCCGCCTACGACCGAGTGCCCCCATTGTCACGGCTCGGGCAGGAGAGCTGGCAAAATTTGCGACAAGTGCCACGGCACCGGTCAAATTCCAGTTGACATTACTAGGTCTTCGCGCTGAAACGTCCAGATTAAATCGCGGCTTGCCAGTTCTAATATGCGCCTCGATGAAAACTTCAAGATCAACTTGAACCAAAACCTGTGGGCCTTGGTCGTTTCTTATGTTGCCCTGGGTAGTACAGCGGAGCACTGGGGACTAAAGTGGCTTAGGGTGTTTTCGATTGTCCTGGCCACTGCAGCTACGATTTCAGTTCTGGTTGCGCTGATTCCCTATACCATGCGCTACTGGCGCGACAAGGCGCAGCGGTAGTCGTGCCGGGAGAATTTTCCCTTCAACTTTGGCATAATTGTGTTTGGTCTTCGCGGCTTGGTGCGTCTAGGCGATCTTGATTTTCAACTGAGATTACTTTTTCTTCCGATATGCCAAACAAATGGAGGGCGAATGAAGCAATCATACAGCGGGGTTTCGGTACCAACAGATGGGACGGGGATTGAGTACGTTGCAGGTGACGGGGGAGGAAAAAACCCACCCTTTGCGACTTCTTCAAGTGGGGCTGCTCACCGCAGCCCGGACGCAAAGGATGGGGCACCCGAAAAATCTACCACCGGACAGTTTCGCGTGCCGGAGAGGCCGATTATACCGTTCATCGAAGGCGATGGGACGGGGCGGGACATCTGGCGCGCGTCGCGGAGAGTGTTTGACGCGGCGGTGGAGAACGCGTACGGCGGGAAACGCAAAGTGGCGTGGCTGGAAGTGTTCGCGGGAGAAAAAGCGTTTCGAAAATTCAACGAATGGCTGCCGCAAGATACGGTCGAGGCGATACGGGATTTCCGCGTGGCGATCAAAGGGCCGCTGACGACGCCGGTAGGCGGCGGGATTCGTTCGCTGAACGTGACGCTGCGACAGTTGCTGGATTTGTACGCGTGCGTGCGGCCGGTACGGTATTTTCCGGGCGTGCCGTCGCCGGTGCGCAATCCCGAGCAGATGAACGTGGTGATTTTCCGCGAAAACACGGAGGACGTGTACGCGGGAATCGAGTGGCGTTCCGGGACGCCGGACGCGGCGAAGCTGCTGAAGTTTTTGAATGAAGACATGCTGCAAGGGAAAAAGCACATTCGCGAAGATTCGGGCGTGGGCATCAAGCCGATTTCGCCGACGGGGACGAAGCGTCTGGTGCGGAGAGCGATTCAGCACGCGATTGAGCATAAGCGGCGCGTGGTGACGCTGGTGCACAAAGGCAACATCATGAAATTCACGGAAGGAGCGTTTCGCGACTGGGGATACGAGCTGGCGAAGACGGAGTTTCGCGACAAGATTGTGACCGAGCGCGAAAGCTGGATTCTCGACAACAAGGACAAAAACGCGAATTTGAGCATCGAGCAGAATGCGGCGATGGTCGAGCCAGGGCTGGAAAATGCGCCGGAACAATTTCGCAAGGAAGTGGCGGCGGAAGTGAAGTCGACGCTCGATGCGATTTATGCGACGCACGGACATGGCGCGTGGAAAAACAAAATTTTGGTGAACGACCGGATCGCGGATTCGGTGTTTCAGCAGATTTTGACGCGCGCGGGCGAGTATCAGGTGTTCGCGACGCCGAATTTGAACGGCGATTATTTGTCGGACGCGTGCGCGGCGCAGGTCGGCGGGCTGGGAATGGCGCCGGGCGCGAATATCGGCGATGGATACGGCGTCTTCGAGGCGACGCACGGGACGGCGCCGAAATATGCGGACCAGGATGTGATCAATCCGGCATCGGTGATGCTGAGCGGGGCGATGATGTTTGAGTTTATGGGATGGAAGGAAGCGGCATCGCTGATCGAGAACGGAATCGAGCGGACGATTCAGCAGAAACGCGTGACGTATGATTTGGAGCGGATGATGCCGGGCGCGACGAAGGTGAAGACGTCGGAGTTTGCGACGGCGATTATTGAGAATATGGCGGGAACGGCAGTGGCGAGTGACTAGTGGCGAGTGGCTGGAAAAAGCACGGCCCGAAGCATGAAAACCTTGCGCGAATGAAGCGCGCAAAAGGGAAAAATCGTTGATGCGGTTCTTTTGTCGTGGCTGAAGCCTCGACTCACAAAGCAAGGTCGCGGGGTGGTGGGTCGGCAATTGTTGAGAATATGGAAGGAACGGCAGCTACGACCTAGAAGAGACGGCCGGGATGTAATACGACTATGCTCGCCTCGAAAAATATACGTTGGACTCAGCATGCGTAAGATGTCAGTCTCCGTCCTCCTTCTCCTCGCCATTGGTGTCGCGTCAACGGGACAGGAACAACCTCCCCATTTCGTGACAACGGGGGTTGGAATCTCCATACACCTACATCAGCCATCAGGTCTTTTTCAGCGGGTAGACCCATTCAGGTCGAAATGGACTTATCTAACGACAGCAAGCAAACGCTAATCGTATGCCGAGACCTGAATATTGGAAGCGATTCCTGCCACTGGGAATTCGAATCGCGCGACGCCTCGGGCCGCATCTTACCAGGATGGAGTTTCGCGGCTGACCGTCTCATTGAGACTCCGCCTCCCTTCCCTAACGCTCTGATCTCAAATTGGATTGCGCTGGCACCAAAATACAAGTATGGAACAGTCCTTGGCCTCGACCTCGCGTTCCAGTCGTCGCCCAAGCCCGGCCATTACACGGTGAGGGCAATCCTCACTTCCGGCGGTCCCAGTGGTGAATCTGAATACAACGATCTTCTTCACTATCCAAACGAATTGGCGAATCTTCCTTATGCCGGTTGGAAGGGGAAAGCTGTGTCCAATTGGGTCTCCGTCACGATAATTGCATACAAGTGAGCGCGGCGTGAGGCGCAGGTTTGACTTCCAACTTTTAACTTTTCTGTGAGCGGGTTAGCCTTTACACTGCTGTGTTTCACGACGGGCCGATAAAACCGATCGGCCCCTACAACAACAATAGCAGGACGAATTCATCAGCAATCATTCCCAGGAGAAAATAGATGAGGAAAAAAGTGACGGTGGTGGGCGGAGGAAACGTCGGGGCGACGACGGCGCAGCGGCTGGTGGATTCGGGGCTGGCGGACGTGGTGCTGACGGATATTCTGGACGGCGTGCCGACGGGGAAAGCGCTGGACATGCTGGAGTCGGCGCCGATTTCGGGCGCGAGCGTGAGCGCGAAAGGAATTTCGACGGGCACGGGAGATTATAAAGAGACGGAGAACAGCGACATCGTGGTGGTCACGGCGGGATTTCCGCGCAAGGCGGGAATGAGCCGCGACGATTTGTTGAAGGCGAATTACGAGGTGATCAAAGGCGTCGTCGAGCCGATCGTGAAGCTTTCGCCAAATGCGATTTTGATTGTGGTGACGAATCCGCTGGACGTGATGACGCAGGCGGCGTTCAAGATCAGCGGATTCCCGAAGCATCGCGTGATGGGGATGGCGGGCGTGCTGGATTCGGCGCGCATGGCGGCGTTCATTTCGATGGAGCTGAATGTGTCGGTGGAGAATATTTCGTGCTTCGTGCTTGGCGGGCATGGCGACGACATGGTGCCGCTGCCGCGGTATTCGACGGTGGCGGGAATTCCGCTGCCGGATTTGCTGCCGAAAGAACGCGTCGAGGCGATTGTGCAGCGGACGCGTAAGGGCGGCGGAGAGATTGTGAATTACTTGAAGACCGGCTCGGCGTACTACGCGCCTTCGGCGGCGGCGTTTGCGATGTGCGAGGCGATTCTGAAGGACAAGAAGAAAATCATGCCGTGCGCGGCGTATCTGGAAGGCGAGTACGGCGTGAAAGGGTTGTTCGTCGGGGTGCCGTGCAAGCTGGGCGCGCGCGGGATCGAGCAGATTGTCGAAATCAAGCTGACGACGGAAGAAAAAGCGGCGCTGGAGAAGTCGGCGGCGTCGGTGCGGGAATTGGTGGGGATTTTGGGGCTGTAGGGGTATTCGGAATCTCGTAACCGACGGGACCGTGTGCGTGGTGGGCACGATTGACTGCGCACACTCTTATCGGTACTTCGGTGCATCAGTCTCGTTTTGGTTGGATTCTTTGTTCGATTTTGTCCTGAACCATGTCCAAGCTATCCAAAACCCTTCCGCAGATAGCGCGATGCAGAAGAGCCGCTCACCTAGCGATTTCCCGACGACCGCTAGGCATGCGCATGTCGTTCCAAGTGCGATACCAACGATAAGAAATATTCTTCGATTGGAACGTGTAGGTCTCGCTCTCACAGAGTTGAATCTCTTATCACTATTCGGGACCGGGAGGCTAGCTAAACCTGGAGTTGGTGGGGATTTTGGGGTTGTAGCGAACCATTGACGCTCTTGAAAACGAAGACTTTGCGCGCAAGACGGCGCAAAGAGGAAGAAATTCTACAGAGTGCTGACGAGCTGCTCTCTCTTCTTCCGCGGGGCCGATCCGCTCCGACAGGACGAAAAGCCGGCGCATGCCGCGGTACGCATTGAAAGGGCGAAACCAACTGCAGATTCCCTGCCTGTGGCCCTTCCTTTGTCAGGGCGAGCAGGCAAGCCTCGCACCAGCCCGCAAGAACAGCGGGCTGGGTTCGGGATGACGCGTGTTTTTCGTGGCGCGCTGAAGATACTCGTCGGCTCCACGTCAACCTCTAACGACGAATCCTCCTATGCGGGTTAGATGTTTGGCGATTGCGACTTCCGGGCGAGGATGCGGTCGATGCAGGCGGCGCCAGGGCCAGCAATGACCAGCGTCAGCAAAGCTCCCAGATAGAGCACGATCAATTCCCCGTGATCGCTGCCAGGACCCTTGCTCAAAAATGCGAAGTGATGCACGGCGGCCCACGCGACGAAGATGTTTGCGAAACAGAAGGCAGCAGCCCAGCGAGTCCCGAGGCCGATGATCAGAAGAATCCCGCAAACAAAGTCCGAGAGGAAGGCGATAAAGAACGAAGCATGCGGGCCTATCCCGATGGGATTAGGAAAGTGAGCCATAAACTGCGCCCAGTGTGCCGGTTGTTTTTCCCATCCGTGGTGTAAAAATAGTGTCGCGCCTGTCCAAACGCGCAATATGGCGAGTCCGATCTGCGTCCGCTCAGGAAGAAAGCGCATCAACAAAATGCTCCTTAGATTGGCCAATGCTGATCCTCCATTCGATTACTGTTTGTCGTAGAAAGTGGTTCTGGTTCCTGCAGGGTCGTCCGCGCCGGTGTGGTAGAAAGTGACGGTGAGACTCTTCCCATCTTCGGATACGATGAGGCGCCCACGGTCGGCCAATTTGCCGCCTACGATTTCCGTGCCGGAAAGAATGTGCGAGCTGATGAGCCGGTAGGAACGCATGTCGGTGGGTCCGGGCGAGCTGTTGGTGACGGCGTAGGATTTGCCGTCGAATTTGCCGGTCCAGGAACTCTGGAACGGCTGGCCGCTGCCGTCGGTTCCAGCCAAAATGCAAGTTATATTGCCGCTAGACGTCGTGTAGGCAATCGTGGAAACTTTCAATGCACCGGCGGGGAGTTTGGATTTCGCTTCGTTCAAACGCCAAGTGCCCATGAAAGCGTCGCCCGGGGCCGCATAGGCCATTCCGATTGCCGTAAACAACATGGCGACGATCCAGAGAAGCGCCTTCCTGAACACTTTTGTGTTCATTTGATCTCCAACGGCATAGCTGCGTCCGAGTGCGGGCCTTGCGCGGATTGTACACCAGAGGAACGCGACGCACGCAATGGAACTGAACGCGGCGGTGTAACGGAAGCTGCGGTAAGGCAAATCGCGGACAATGCTGCGCTGCTCCCATCCTCCTTGATGTAACCTTTCGTGAGTTCGCGCGTAATCTAGCAGGCAAAACAGGCAAACGAATGACGGACATCGAGAGCCTTTACAAACGCTATGCGCCCGACGTCCGCCGATTCGTCCTATTCCTCTCGGGCGACCCCGTGATGGCGGACGAAATCACTGCGGATACGTTTGTGCGCGCGTGGCTGGCTGAGGAGCGCATCCGGCAGCCAACCGTGAAGAGCTATCTCTTCGCGATTGCGCGCAACCTCTACCGCGATTTGCAACGGCGCGAGGCGCGGCATACGGAGCTGGACGAAAAGATGATGGACACGCGAATCAGCGCGCAGACGCGCATGGAACAGACCGCCGAAGTGCGTGCGGTGCTCGCGGCGCTGCAGGAACTGCCGGAGATCGACCGCACGGTGCTGCTGATGCGCGCGCTCGACGAAATGCCTTACGAAGAGATTGCCGCGGCGATGGAGATCCCCGTGACGACGGCGAAAGTGAAGGTGCATCGCGCGCGGGCGAAGCTGATGGAAGCGAGGAAACCGGCGCGCGAAGGGTTTATGGCTTCAGGAGAAAGACAATGAAAGTGACACGCGATGTGTTGAAGGATTTGCTGCCGCTCTATTTTTC
>JASHRL010000061.1 GCA_030037355.1 Candidatus Acidiferrales bacterium
CCGCAGAAATGATGCAGAAACAATGTGCCTGAAAGACGAAAACGATTCCAGTCAAAAAAGGTCACGAGATTGCAGGGTTTTCCGCCAGCGCTGAAAGCGCCCCCCTTCCGTAATTCCGTGAGCTGATCGCTTCTCGGCTCAGAAAGAAGGGACATATGTTGGAAGATGATCGCCGTCACGCGCACCGTTACAACCTGAGAATCCCTTTGGAGATTGAGGTTGCTGGTTCGAGAGATGTGCCGGCTCAGGAAACGGAGTCGCTGGACATTTCCGGACGAGGATTGAAATTCAACAGCACGCTGCCGCTGCGTGCGGGAGCGATTCTGCAAATCCTGCTGCGAATGCCGAAAGAGATCGTGAAAAAACCCATCGGCGACTGGCGATGCCAATGCCGGGTGGTGCACGTCGAGGAGAACCAACCGCCGGACGGGCGGCTGCGCGCCGGAGTGGAAATCCAGTATTACGAAATCGTGAAGCGAGCGGAAACATAGCGCGGGACGGCCGGTGAGCGAGGCCGGATTCTTCAGCTACGCGGTTTCCGTTTGCGCGGGAACGATTCGACAGTGGAACGAGGAAAACGACTGTGCAGAAACGGGCACTGGTTGTGGATGATGAAGCAGCGGCGTGCCAGCTAATCCGCGATGGATTGCTATCGTCGGGGATCGACGCGGTGATTGTGATGAATGGCCGCGAAGCGACGGAGCTTCTGCGCAAAGAAAAATTTCTGGTGGTGCTGCTGGACTTCCGGATGCCGAGCCCGGACGGGACCGAAATCGCGCGAGAAATGCGAAGCGGTGGATTCAATCAGATGACGCCCATCATCATGCTGAGTGAGGACCAGGAGTTAAGGGCCGTTTCGCAGGGATTCCAGGCGGGGGCGAATTTTTTTCTTTATAAACCGATCGACAAAAGCCGCTTGCTCAAAGTGATTCGCGCGGCGCAGGGAGCGATCGAGCATGAGACGCGGCGGTTCCGGCGCGTGCCATTTCGCTCGCGCGTGGATGTGCGGTCAGGAGAAATCGAGGCCAGCGGAGAAACGATCAACGTGAGCATGGACGGAATGCTGCTGCACGCGAACCGGCTGATTCCGCGAGGAGCAGCGGTGCATGTGAGTCTGCATCTGGCGACGGGGATGCGGCCGGTGGTGGGAATGGGTTCGGTGATGCGGACGGTTGGCGAAAATGAAATGGCGATCCGACTGAACCGACTGTCGATTGCGGAAAATTGTCGATTGCAGGAGTTTCTTCTTCCGATGATTCTGCAGGAGCGGCCGGAGATGAGTCCGCCGGCAGCGTGAAGCGCAAGCGCGCGAAACGAAAAGACTGGACAACTGCACGCCGCGTTATTCCACGAAAAAACACAGCGATTTCACGCACTGGGGCGATGAGCCACCATGCTGATGGGCACGGAGCGCACGGGAATTTGCACGCGATTTGCCCGCGCGGCTGATGCGGCGATGAGTTGCTCAGGCGAAGAGGTGGGAACGGCGCCATCACCGCTGGAGATCATGCGGTCGGATAGGAGGTCAGCGGCTTTGCGCATCAAGGCCCAGCGGCTATCGACTTCGAATTTTTCGAGCAACAAGGAAACGTGGAACTTGATGGTGCGCACAGAGACATGGAGGCGCGAGGCGATCTCCTTGTTGGTGAGGCCCTGCAGGATGGCGCGCAGGACCTCTTCCTGGCGCGGGCTGAGCTGAACCGGCGAAGTGGCCAACAGGCAGGCCTGAATGATTTTTTTTGCGCGCGGGCCGAGAGATTCGATGAGGTTTTCCGTCACGCCGACCATGACCGCGAAATCGTTCGGCGACTGACGGCGGACCAAACAATGCATGGCCAGCATGTCGATGGCGTGCTCGATGGGCATGCGGCCATCCGCGCCAGCCTTCACTTCGAAACGGCGGGCGCCGGATTTTTTGTCGAAAAAGATGAAGACCTTTGGATGAACGGCGAACCTTTTGGTATGGTTCGCGTCCCGATTCGATAGCTTGTGATCCCGCATTGCGCTTCCCCCTTTTATGCCATTAATGGCCGCGAAAAATTCTTCCGCAAAGGCCGGTCATCGGCCTCGGATACAAACCTAGAAAAATAGTGTGCAAATATCTGCTGGAAGGGGGAACTGCCATGCAAGTGCGGCCAGCAGAGCCAACTCACTTGTTGAGAACAACGATACGGCGCTCATCCATGAGCGTCAAGCGAGTCGTTGCAGATGTGAGTGAAAACGGCAACCCGCGTCTTTGGGTTTGGTTCGGCCTGGATTTTGACTCGTAAGTGCCGCGACGAAGAGGAGCCAAACCGATTCGCGATTGCTCAAAGAAATCGCTTTGAGGGAGCACGTGGTTGTGGTACAGTGAAGCTGCGTTTGTTGATCTTGTAAAACCTTTGGATTCGATGAAAGGGGCTGCGAGTTACAAACTCGCGGCCTTTTTTGATTTACGGCTGGAGGCGTTCGAGACGCAAATAGCTTAAGAAAAAGAAGAGGAAACACAAAGTGTCTAAAGAACAAGGAACGGTGAAGTGGTTCAATGCAAGCAAGGGCTTCGGGTTCATCCAGCGCCAGTCGGGCGAGGATGTCTTCGTGCACTTTTCGGCGATTCAGGCCGATGGGTACAAGAGCCTGAACGAAGGACAGGCGGTCGAATTCGACGTCGTGTCCGGGCCGAAGGGCTTGCAAGCGGCGAACGTCACCAGCCTGTAATTTGTGACTGAAAAGAATGGGAGCCTGTGGTTGCGGGCTCCCATTTTTGTTTGTGACGAGCTAAAGAAAATTTCGCGCGAGGTTTGCGCTGAGCCCTCATTTTATTTGCCTCGTTTTGCCCTACGATTT
This sequence comes from Candidatus Acidiferrales bacterium, assembly GCA_030037355.1. Classification (GTDB taxonomy): domain Bacteria; phylum Acidobacteriota; class Terriglobia; order Acidiferrales; family UBA7541; genus DAHUXN01. The sequence goes on from JASHRL010000061.1 coordinate 2,827, forward strand.
CGTCCCGCACAGGATTAGTTTTCTTATTTTTTCAGGCTGCGAATGAAGGCGATGACGTTGACGACTTCCCGGTGCGAGAGGCCTTTCACCGGAGGCATGTGGCCGTCTCCTTCAACGATGATTTTCTTGAGATCGGCGTTGGATTTTGCCTGGACGTCGCGTTCGGTGAGCGAATCGATCGAGGTGCGGGAAACCTTTTCGGCGGTGAACTGTGGCTGGCCATTGAGCGCGTGGCAGAGCAGGCAGTGATCTTTGTAAACAGCTTCGCCTGCAGCGGCATTACCGGGGGCGGCCCACCAAGAGAAATAGACAATCGCAGCAGCGAGAACGATAAGCGCGGCGCCCGCGGCCTTGCGAAGTGAAGAACCGTTCATTCTTGCGCGGGACCTGTGGCTTGCGAAAAATCGGCGAAGCCGACGCGGACAACCGTGCCTCCGCGCAAAGCGCGAAACGCCTGCGCGGATTGCGGCGCGGAAGGATCCGGCGGCGGAGGCGGAGTGGACTCCGTCCAAGCGCCATAGACTTTGTTGTTGAAAGCGGTGAGCCAGGTGTAGTCGCCGAGGAAGGATTGGAAGCCCTCGAATGGCTCAGTGGACCAAGCATAATTGGTGAAGGTTTTCGCACCGTCGGTGGAACGAGCGAGAGTGAAGCACGTCTTGCGGTTCGCGGGATCGTCGCGGCGGTCGTAGAACTGGACGTAAACGTCGCCCGTGACGGGGTCGACAGCGAGGAATTGGAAGAACTGATCCTTACCGTCGTGAATGGGATCGGTATTGACGCGCATGGCTGGAGACCATGTGCGGCCATGATTTTTCGAAGACGCGATGAAGACGTCGACATCGCCGTTGCGGAAATCGCTCCATGTGACATACAAATTACCGCCGGATTTGCTAGGCCGGGCATCGACGGCGATTTGCGGAAAGCCCATCGCGCGACCAACGCCGGGGATGCCGGTCGCGCCGCCGAAATAGGGAGCAGCGACATCGATGACAGAACGCGATGGAGCGAATGTTTTTCCGCCATCATGCGAAGTGGTGAAGGCGACCGTGAGGCCGTCGTTCCAGATGGCGTAGATCGTGCCGTCGGCGCCGACGACGCCGAGGAAGCTCACCAGCGCACCGTTGTCATCGCGCGGAAGGCCAGCGTGGGTGCTGATGCGCATGGGAGTAGAGAAGGTCTTGCCTCCATCCGTGGAACGCGCGAAAAGAATGATCGATTGATCGAGCTGCCATTCAATCCAGCCGATATAAAGGTTTCCCGCGTAGGGACTGTGAGGATTGTTGTCGGCAAAAATGCGCGGCATGTCTTCCATGAGAGGCTGCGCGCCATCGGTGGCTTTGACTGTGGCGGCGTCTTTTTCCCAGGTTTCGCCGCCGTCGAGGGAGCGGCGCACGAAGATTCCGTTGTGGCCGGCGCCGTAGGCCCAATAGGATGCCGCGCCGAGATGGTCGAAATGGAGACTCGACAGGAAAACGTGGCCTTTGTTGTCGAAAGTCACGGAAACGTCTCCGCCGCCCTTCCAGCCGGGTACGGGCGGGAGATCGGCGAGCGTGAAGGTCTGGGCGCCGTCGGTGGAATAAGCGACCGTGGCGGGCTGATAGACGGCGACAACCTGGCTTGGGTTATTTGGATTCACGGCGATGGAAGGCTCGCTGGCATGGACGGTGGGCGGAGAAATATTGACGATGTGCGCACCCGGAGCGCGCGGAAGCGATGTCTGCGCGAAGCAGAAACCTGCAGCGCCAGCAAAGGCGAGGAGAAAAGACAACTGGCGCATGAAATTTCGGTGGTTTTTCGTTTCGGCCGCGGACATTTTTGTGCGCATGATTTCGAGTATCGCGCGAGAGTCTACTACGTTTGAATGAAACGGGAAAAGGGAATCGAGATAGGAAAGAATTTGCTGCGCTCTCTGTGTGGAGAGCGCAATGCTATTGCTTGCTGACGTCGACGTAGTAGAGATCTGTGGCAACTTCGAACTGATCTTTTGACAGAGGCGTCTTCATCGTCTGCCATTCCGTCGTAGGATGGATGATTTGCCAACGGTCTTCGGGATCTGCCGAGGAACCGACGCGAATCGGCATGGTGAAATCGGGTTTGTCGACTTTCCAGCGGTATGCCACGACGCCGTCTGTTTCATTGAACTTCAATTCCAGCATCGGGATCGCGGTGTGACGGAGATACTGATTGAAGACGGGCGTCAGGTTCATTCCCGTTTGTTGGTTGAAGTACGCCACGACATCTTCGGTCATGATGGAATGGTATTTGAAGTGTTGGAAGAAATCGTGCAGCAAGGCAAACCACCTGGGATCGTTATTGACGATGCTACGAACTGTGTTAATGAAAAGAGCGCCTTTGAAATATTGATCTTCGGAAGGATCGTAGAGAATGCCGCGCTCTCCAACGATGGGCCGGTCGTTACGTACTTTTGATTTGTACCCGTTCAGATATTTGAGTGCGGCGTCATGGCCCCAACGATATTCGACGTAGAGCGATTCGAGATATGTGGCCCAGGCTTCGTGAATCCACATATCGGAAACGTCGGCGGCGTTGATGGCGTTGCCGAACCATTCGTGGGCGCTCTCGTGAATGATGATGAAATCGAATTTCGGGCTGATGCCGACGCCGGTCCAGTCGCGGCCCAGGTAGCCGTTGGTAAAATGATTGCCGTAGGTGACGGCGCTCTGATGCTCCATGCCGGAGTAAGGCACTTCGATAAGTTTGTAGCCGTCCTTCTTGAAGGGGTACCCGCCGAAATAATGCTGGAAGGCTTCCAACATCTCTTTGGCTTGCGCGAATTGCGTTTTGGCTTTGTCGAGATCTTCGGGAAGAACGTAAAAATCGAGCGGCAGGCTGCCGAGACGATCGGAAAAGTGCACGTAGTTGCCGATGTTGAGCGAGACGTCGTAATTGTTGATGGGATAGTGAACGAACCAGTCCCAGCGCGTGTAGCCATTACCGAGATCCGTTTTGCCGATAAACTTTCCGTTGGAGACGTCGATCAAATTGCTGGGGATGGCGACGCTGATTTCCATACTTTGCACGCGGTCGCGCCACTGCTCCTTGTTTGGCCACCAGATGCTGGCGCCGATGCCTTCGCAGGCGGTGTAAATCCAGGGATGGCCTGAAGAGTCTTCGCCAAACGTGAATCCGCCGAAGCGGCCTGTGCTTACGGGATGGCCAGAATAGTAAAAGTCGATTGAGTAGGTCTTGCCGGCGCGAAGCGTTTTGGGAAAGTCAATGAAGACGGCGCCGAACTGGCGCTCGAATTTCAGAGGAGTCGTGCCCAGCAGAATCTTGTCGACGGCGAGATCCGGATTTAAGTCAAGTTGGATGCGATTGCCATCCCGCAGCATTTTGAAGCGAACTGTGTTTTTGCCGCTGATGAACTTTTTCTCGGGATCGACTCGAATGTCGAGATGGTAGAAGAGCAGGTGATTGTTCGCGCGGTAGGGGCCGTATCCGCCACGCAAAAGCTGAGCTTGCGTGGGAGGAGCGCCGGGCTGCCGCCGCGCACGGGAAGAGGATGCCGGTTGCTGCTGCGAACTTTGCGCCGCGAGAGGGGCGGCAGCACATAAGAGCAGAGAGATAACGCCGAGAAAGCTTTTGTAAAACGACGATTGGGACATCGTTCTGCCTTTGGACAAGGTTTTGCGCATACCGAAATGCATGAAGCAGGGGAAGCATACCATCACATGAAAAAACTCAGCGGCATAGTATTTCGAACCAGAGCGAACGGCTAGCAGATTTGGCTTGCGGTGAGCAACGTGAACTGAAGTGATCAACCTGCAGAATACTTTGGAGCGGGAGAAGGGAATCGAACCCTCATCTCAAGCTTGGGAAGCTCGCGTTCTGCCACTGAACCACTCCCGCTTAAAAGCAGACGCAAAAGGATAGCATCGCGCGAGGACTGGCTCAAGAGGCCGGACTACGCGCGGGAGTGTTTAAATCTTGGTTCATCGCTTCGCGATTCAGAAAA
>JASHRL010000062.1 GCA_030037355.1 Candidatus Acidiferrales bacterium
TGCTCGATTTCTTTGGCTTCGACCTGCGTGGTTTCGTGACGCCAGCAGCAGCCGTCAACGACCTGCTCATTGGCGAGAACGGTTTGGCACTGCGGACACCAGTTCACTTTGCTGCGTTTGCGATAGGCGAGATCGCGCTCAAGCATGCGCAGAAAAAACCACTGATTCCAGCGATAGTATTCAGGCTCGCAGGTGGAAATTTCGCGGCGCCAATCGTAGCTGAAGCCGAAGCGTTTGCAGACGGCTTTCATCTGCGCGATATTCGAATTGGTCCAGTCTCGCGGCGGAATGCCGTTTTTGATGGCCGCATTTTCGGCGGGCAAACCGAAAGAGTCCCAGCCGATGGGGTGGAGGACGTTGAAGCCGCGCATGCGTTTGTAGCGCGCGATGGAATCACCAATCGTGTAGTTGCGCATGTGGCCCATGTGCATCGTGCCCGAGGGATACGGCAGCATTTCGAGGGTGTAGTACTTGGGTCGAGCCGCGTCACGGTCGGCGTCAAACGCGCCCTGCTTGGCCCAGATCTTCTGCCACTTCGCTTCGATTTGCTGTGGGTCGTATTCGCTCAAGGAACCAATCACCTTTTCCGCCGTCTGGATTTTTTCGCGCTGCTGCGATGGCCGCGGATGATGCGGCTTTTTCTCTTTGCTGATCTACGAATGTGAAAACCGTCGGCGACGGCACCGACACGGCGCGGAGTTATGCCGACGAGACGCCAGAGGGTTTCGATGTTTCGACGGTCGTCGCCGGGGCGATCGATGGGCGTTTCGAGAATGAACGCGCGGCCAGCGAGCCGCGGATGATTCAAAATGCGGCGAAACGCATCGCGGCCGATCTTGCCTTTGCCGATGTGCTCGTGACGATCAAGATGCGAGCCGAGGGCGGATTTGGAATCGTTCGTGTGAATGACATGGACGCGCGCGAGACCCACGGTAGCCTCGATTTCGGCAAGCGCGCCTTCGAGACCTTCGGCTGTGCGCAGATCATGACCGGCGGCGAAAAGATGCGCGGTATCGACGCAAACACCGAGCGGGAGTTCGAGACACTGGTCGATGATGCTCTTGATTTCGGCGAAGCGCGAGCCGACGGAAGTTCCCTGCCCGGCTGTGTTTTCCAGCAAGATACGCAGATTTCCAAAATTCACGCCGCGCGAGGCCTGCCTCAATCCGTCGGCGATGGCGGAGATCGCCGCGGACATCGAAGCGCCTTTGCCGCTGCCGGGATGCGCCACCAAGAAATCGGCGCCGAGAGCGATGGCGCGAACGATTTCTTCATGAAAGGCCTGGATCGAACGGACGCGAAGAATGCGATCCGGCGAAGCGAGATTGATCAAATAATTGTCGTGAATGACGAGCGGGCCAAGCTTCAGTTCCTCACGGCGAGCACGGAAGCGAAGCGCGGAGGGACCGACGCCCTTCGCGCCATTCGCGGGACGACGCCACATACGCGGACTGGCGGAAAAAATCTGGAGCGCGTTGGCGCCGAGATTGTAGGCAAGGTCGAGCGCGGAAGCAATTTCGCCGGCGATGGACGTGTGGATGCCAATGCGAATGCTGCCGTCCATCCACGCAGGCGGAGCCGGCTCGGGAACAGGTTCGGGACGATATTCATCACTGGGGAGATACGGCTGCGTTGAACTGTGCTGCGGCTCTTCCATTCCCTCTACGCGCTGCGATAATTTCGGATGAATTGATATTCTAACGGATTAGAGCGGGTTCCGCAAAGGACAAAACGGGAAGGCCTTCCGGCCGACGCTTGAGATTTTAACGGGAAATTGATTTGACCGAGAGGAAGGGGCTGCATATACTGGCACTCTGAACATGAGCAAGCAAACGGCGCAATGGCGATATTACGACTTTACCTACTGCTACCCTGTGGGGGTGGCGGCCACGGTGAAGCGCACGCGCATGGAGCTTGAAGAGATGTAGCAGGAAGCGCAAAACGAGTTCACCAGAAAGGCCGCAACCCCGAGAAGGGATTGCGGCCTTTTTTGTTTTGCGGCGCCGGAAGGAGCAGCAAGTGCGAAAAGCCAAGGCGAAAAAACGAAAAGGGAGAGAGAAGATGACGATTGGAGATCACCGAAGGCGCGTCGATGAGCTGGACCGGGAGTTGATCCGGCTGCTTAATCGGCGCGCGCAGATGTCGATACAACTGGGGCAATTGAAACAAGACGTGGGATTGCCGTTGCGAGATGCGGAGCGCGAGGAAGACATCTTGCAACATGCACAGCGTTTCAACCCCGGACCGCTGGACGCTGAGGCGATGCAGGCGATTTTTCGGGAGATCCTGCGCGAGTCGCGGCGTATCACAGCGAAGTTTCTGGATTCCACGGCAGAGAAAGAGCCGGCATGAGAACTTCCCCGCTCCGCGTGGCGATTCAGGGAGAGCGCGGAGCTTTCAGCGAACAAGCGGCGAGGCGATTGCTGGGCGAGGATGCGCGCATCGTGCCGCGCCCGACGTTCGAATCGATGTTTCGCGCGATTGACGAACGCGTAGCGGACTGCGCACTGGCGCCGGTGGAGAATTCGCTGGCCGGCACCGTGCACCGCGTATATGACCTGCTGCTGGCGAGCCGATTGACGATCAGCAACGAAGTGATTCAACCGATTGTCCACTGCCTGATCGGTTGCCCGGGGAGCACGATGGCAACAATTCGCGCGGTCGAGTCGCATCCGGTGGCTCTGGCGCAGTGCGAGCGATTTTTTGCGAGGCGGCCGGGAATCAGGCGCATGTCGACAGAGGACACGGCGGCGAGTGTGCGCGAAGTGATCGCGAGCGGCGACAAAACGAGAGCGGCAATTGCCAGCGCGCTGGCGGCGGAGATTTACGGCGGGAAAATATTGATGCGGCACGTTGAGGATCACCGGGAAAATTACACGAGATTTGTGTTGCTGGAGAATGCTGCACGGCGAGAGAAGAAGGCGGGCAATAAGTTGTCAGTGGTTTTTCGATTGCCGCATCGATCGGGAGCATTGCACCAAGCGCTCGGCGTACCGGCGCGGCACGGATTGAATTTGACCAAGATCGAGAGCCGTCCATTGCACGGAAAGCCGTGGGAATACTGCTTCTATGTGGATTTGGCCATTTCAAGCGGGGGGGATCAGTTTGAAACGGCGCTGGGCGAGCTGAGGCGTGCGACACACGGCTTGCGGATACTGGGACGATACGCGCCGGCGAGAGCTGGGAAACGGGCCCAGAGAAATGCGCGACGACGATGAACAACTATGCCGAGGGCTCGCTTACAAAAGTCGAGAAGCGGGCGAATTGCGACGCTGCTCCCAGATGAAGTAGACTGCTGGTTTCAACTGGCGCTCCGCAACTCGGAGGTGGGGCGCCGAACGAATTTGCAATTTCGGTTTTTCACAGGGAGAGACGATTCATGCTGGTTGTGATGCAAGCCCACGCAACCGAGGAACAGGTCCAAGCCGTTTGCCGGCGGATCGAAGCGCTCGGGATGCGCGCGCATCCGATTCCGGGATCGAACCGGACGGCGATCGGCATCACGGGAAATTCGGGCGCGGTGGACGTCGGATCGCTCGAAGCGATGCCCGGCGTGGTGGAATGCATACCGGTCAGCAAGCCCTACAAGCTCGTCAGCCGAGACGCGAAGGAAGAAAACACGGTCGTGCGCGTGCCCACCCCCGCAGGCGAGGTGCGCATTGGCGGGCCGGCGCTGGCGATTATCGCGGGGCCGTGCGCCGTTGAGAGCAGCGAGCAAGCGATGGCGGTTGCGGCGAGCGTGAAGGCCGCGGGCGCGCATCTTTTTCGCGGAGGCGCATACAAACCGCGAACATCGCCATACAGTTTTCAGGGCCTCGGCGAGCCGGGGCTGAAAATTCTGGCGGAAGTACGCGAGCGATTTGGCCTGGGAATCGTGACGGAAGCTGTGGACAACGAGAGCCTTGATTTGGTGGAAGAATACGCGGACGTGATTCAAATCGGCGCGCGAAACATGCAGAATTTTTCGCTGCTTAAGCGCGCGGGAAAAGCTTCGAAGCCTGTGCTGCTGAAGCGCGGCCTTTCGGCAACGCTCGATGAATTTCTTATGGCCGCCGAGTACATCCTTTCGGAAGGCAACTACCAACTGATGCTGTGCGAACGCGGCGTGCGCACGTTTTCCGACTACACGCGAAACACGCTGGATCTGAGTGTGATTCCAGCGGTACAGTCGCGCAGCCATTTGCCGATCCTTGTGGACCCGAGCCATGGCACGGGACGGCGGAATAAAGTTCTTCCGCTTTCGCGCGCGGCGGTTGCCGTGGGCGCGGATGGATTAATCGTCGAAGTGCACCACGATCCTGACAAGGCGCTTTCCGATGGCATGCAGTCGATTATTCCCGAAGAGCTCGAGCAGTTGATGGGCGAAATCCGGCAAATCGCATCCGTGGTTCATCGCACGCTGAATTAACATCCTGTGAGCGTCCCGCCACTCTCGGCTATCCCAGGCCCGCCGCGCAGCAATCGTTCCCGCTGGAATGCGCGACTCATTTTCATCCTCATCGTGCTGCTGGGAATAGCGGCGATCGAAATTGCACGCGAACACCGGCCATCGTTTTTGCGACCGGGACTGCATCTATACGCGTACGTCGCGAACACGGCGGACGGCACACTCACAGTGGTGGATCTGGTGAGCCTCAAGCCGGTGGCGACAATTCCCGTCGGGCCAGAGCCGAGCGGCATTCGCGCAGACCCGAAACGAGACGAAATCTGGGGAGTCAGCACGGCGGGAGGATAC
>JASHRL010000063.1 GCA_030037355.1 Candidatus Acidiferrales bacterium
ACCAAGCGTCACCGATCGCATCGTCAAGCGCATGGAGCTCAAAGCTCCCGTCTCCCGCGTCTGGCGCGCTCTCACTGACCATCGCGAATTCGGCGAGTGGTTCCGCGTCAAAATCGACGGCCCCTTCGTCGTCGGCCAGGTCTCCCGTGGCCATATCACCTTCCCCGGCTACGAGCACATCAAATGGGAAGCCGTCATCCAGCGGATGGAGCCTGAGCGCCTTTTTTCCTACACCTGGCCTCATCCAAAATCTTTCGACAAATCCGGCGCGCAGGATTATTCCGGCGAACCGACCACTCTCGTCGAATTCCGTCTCGAGAAAACCGCCGCGGGCACTTTGCTCACCGTCACCGAATCCGGCTTCGACAGTTTGCCCAAAGACCGCCGCGACGATCGGTTCCGGGAAAATGAAGGTGGCTGGACCCAGCAGATGAAGAACATCGAGGCTTATGTCACGCAGAAACGATAGCCGCGCGCGCTTGGCTTCAGGCCGCCGCGCTCACGCGCTCATCTTCGCCGCGCTTGGCGACGCAACGCGCCTCGCCATCGTCGCCAAGCTCAGCACCGGCCCCCCGCGCTCTATCTCGCAACTCACCGCGGGCTCGCGCCTCACGCGCCAGGCCATCACCAAGCATCTTCGCGTCCTCGAAAGCTCCGGCTTGGTCCGCAGCGTCCGCTCCGGCCGCGAGAGCCTCTTCGAATTCCATCCCGAGCCCGTCGAAGATCTCAAAAAATATCTCGATTTCGTCTCCGCTCAGTGGGGCCACGCTCTCGCCCGCTTGAAATCCTTCGTCGAACGCTGATTCTCTCGGCGGACGTCGGTCTCGAGCGGCCAGCCATCGCTTTTCTCGTCACTCAGCGCTCGTCACCGTTTCACTCGTACCGCAGTGCCACCATGGGATCGACTCTCATCGCTCTCCGCGCTGGAATGTAGCAAGCCAGCAGCGCAACAACAAAAAGCACAAGCGAAACGGCGGCAAAAGTGAGCGGGTCGTTGGCGCTGATTCCGTAAAGCAAGTTGGCCATCAGTCGCGTCAAACCAAACGCCGCGAGCAAACCAATCGCGATGCCCACGAACGCCAGCCAGGCTCCGTGCGCGAGAACCAGCCGCATGACGTCACGCCGTTGCGCGCCCAAAGCGATCCGCACGCCGATTTCATGCGTTTGTTGCGCGACCGTGTATGCCAGCACGCCATAAATTCCAATCGCCGCCAGAAAAAGCGCCGCGACGGAAAAAATCGTCAGTAGAGACGTATTGAATCTCGGCCCCGCGACGGACTCGCTCACTTCCTGGCTCATGGTGTGGATTCTCGCAATAGCCAGATCGGGGTCGAGAGAATGAATCTCGCCTGTCGCAGTGGAAGTCAGTGCTGCGGGGTCGCCCGTCGTGCGCACGGCGATATTCATGGCGCGCGTTTGATTATCCCCTTCGAGAAAAACACCCGGCAATTGCATATAAGGAACGTAAACGTGCGCCTGAGGTTTGTCGGTGGGTACGTCCTCGCTGACATCTGTCACGACGCCTACGACCACTTCCGCCTGGCCCAGAACGTTGAAGCGCTTGCCAATCGCGTCCTCGCCCGGCCACAAAGTTTCCGCCGCACCTTCGCTGACGACCGCGACGAGTTGCGAGCCTGCGCGGTCCTCCGGCGCGAAGTCGCGGCCTCGCAGAAGCCGGATACCCATAGTGGACAGGTAGTCGCCGAAAACCATGCTGACGCTGACAGAAGGCGTCTTCCCCGGCTTGCCGTCGATTTGCACCACATCCCTTTCGTTTCCATGAAACGGCAGATCGCTCGAAATGCCGTCGGCTTTCACTCCCGGCAGCGCGGAGATTCGCTGCAAAGCCTGTTCGTAAAATTCGCGCACAGCCGCCGCCTTGGGATAGGCCTTGCGTGGCAGCGGCACGTTCATCGTCAGGATGTGATCCGGGCGAAAACCGAGATTGGCCGCCAGCAATTTCGTGAAACTGCGCACCAGCAACCCCGCGCCGATCAGCAGCACCAGTGCCAGCGCGAATTCAGCCGTCACGAAAATATCTTGCAAACGCCGCCGCGCGCGGCCGGGAGTTCCGCTGCGCCCGCCTTCCTGCAGCGACCCATGCGGCGAACCTGCGGAAATCTGAAACGCCGGCGCGACGCCGAAAACAACCGCCGTAGTGCAACACACCGCCGCAACAAACGCCAGCACCGGCCCTCCCATCGGCACAGTTGGAGGAAGCGGGATGCTCGCCGGAACCAGAGCAAGCAAACCCTTGGTGCCCCAGAAAGCGATGAGAACGCCGAGTGCTCCTCCCGCAAGAGCAAGCACCAGACTTTCCGTCAGCATCTGGCGAACAAGACGCATTCGCGATGCCCCGAGCGCCGTGCGAATGGCGATTTCCTTGCACCGCGATGCCACGCGCGAAAGAAGCAGCGTCGCGACGTTGGCGCAGACGATCAGCAGCACCAGCCCGACAGCAGCCATCAGCACAAGCAGAAGAGTCTGAACCGAGCCGACGACTTCCTCGTGGAATGGAAACAACAGGATGTCGATGCGGAAGTTCGGAAACGTCTTCAAAAATTCGGCCGGATAGGCCTGGACCAGCCGGCCCGCGATCAGATTCGCCTCCGTCTGCGCCTGCGCAACGGTGACGCCGGACTTCAGGCAGCCGAGGACGTTATAGTT
>JASHRL010000064.1 GCA_030037355.1 Candidatus Acidiferrales bacterium
TTTCTGCTTGGGATCCAATTGTGCGACTTGGTCGAACAACTGTAGTGCATTCGTGTAACGTCCGGCCTTCAACTCCGCGTTTCCAGCTTCCATCAGCTGGCTCGATGTGGCGTCGGAGGGCACGCCGGGAATGATGTTCGTCACCGCAAGCAGTTGGTTCTCATCCTGCTCGATGGCGTGCGTAAACGCGAGATAGTCGCCGCGGCGCGCGGCAGGAACTTCGCGCGCGAGAAAGCGAAGGGTCCGCTGCGCAGTCAAAGAGTGCTCTCGCGCGTCGTAGTGCGATTGATAATCAGCGTAGTCCCGCGTAATCGCGGCGCCGATGGGCATCTCGCAGGAAATATTCGCAGGAAACGACAACGTCAGCTTCGTGGTCACATCCAGAGGGCTGCCGAGCTGAATCGGTTTGTTCGGATCCTGCGGCGGATCCGGCATGCCAAATGTCGGAAGCGGAAGCGCGAGCGCGGCCTTTGCCTGCGACCAATCGAGAAAATCTTCGCTGACGAGGGTGAAGGTCACTGTGAATGGGTCTTTCGTATCCGTGGGGTCCATGGCCTTGACGTCGGTCACTTGGCCGTGAAATCCGTCGAGCTCCGCCATGGTTTGCGTGATGCTCTTCCATTGCTCTTGCGGCGTGCTATGAAACGCGATTCGCAGCGCGTATTCGTTGTCACCGCGCAGCGCATAGTGAACGACGGCCGTGAGCTTGCCAAGCGAGCTGACGCGGCCGTTGATTTCGACGTCCTGAGTCGAACGAAATGGTGGGTCAACAGGAGTTTTCTCGAAGCTCGCCGGCGCAGCAGCGGACACGACCAGCGCTTCTTTGCTTCGATCTGCAGGCGGTAGCATGCGAAACGGAAGAACATCGGAAGATGGGTCGAGCCAATAGACGTCTTTTCCTGCATCGATCTTGAGGATGGCATGATCGAAAGCGTCGGGCGTCGGAACACTTCTGTCAAAACTTGCCGACGGGGGCAGAAAAACAAAATTGGATTGAAAACCCACGGCACTGAGCATTGACGCGAGAAGCGTGCAGAGGTCAATATCATCGCCAGAATTCGCACTCAAGACCTTTCCGGCAGCGCGAGGTTGAAAATTGGCCTGTCGCATAGGCATGCGAGTATAGGTGACTTGCTTTGCAACGAAGTCGTACAGGGTTTCGATTTTGTCGGAATCTGTTTGCCGATTCGCAGTCAGCGAAGCGGCCTTGTCGCTAATTTCCTGCGTCGGCGCTTGAGCGGTGCCTTCGAGCGATGCCATCCATTTTCCGACGGCCTGCCAATCTGCAAAGCTGCTGATCTCGACATCGGGAGTCTTATTTTTTGAAGCTGTGCTATCGCCTGAAGAGGTTTGATTCGCTTGAGCCATGGCGCCAGACCTCTTCCACAGATAAATCTTGCGCGCGCCTTCCGTCGTGACGGCTGGAACGAATTGCGGAGAATACTGGATGTGAACGGCGCGGTCGGCTGGCACGCTGATTTGCAGCTCTTCGTCATTCGCCGAAATGTCTGAGAGAAAATTGTGCTCGTACCAAAATTCGCCGCGAGCTGGAGGCGCAACGGTTTTCAAAATCACTTCATAGCTGAGCCTGTCGCCGGGCGCAAGGGTCGGTATGTGAAGTTGCGCTTCGTGAATGTCGGTGATCGCTGGAACGGCTTTCACAACCGGTGCGGGCTGGTCGCTGACGATATCGGCTTTCGCTTCCGTGGTCGTTCCGTCGGGTTTTGTGATACGCAAGAAGGCGAGCGCGAAGGTTTCGTTGGAAGCGTCATAATCAAACGCCAGAGTGTGCAACGATTGATTTGCTTCAGCGCTTTGCACTTTAAGGCGCAGATCGATTTGGCGCTCGCTTGTGCCGTCGTCTTGGAAACTGATTTTGTTTGAGAAAAGCTCGATGGTGAAAGGGGCCGGCGGGTTCGCGTCTGCAGTTGCCGCATTTGCCTTCGGTGCGGAGATCGACTGAGCGGAAGCGCGCACTGGCGAAAAAATCACGAGAGCGAAGAGCGCGACAGTCGTGCAAAGGATGGACGAAAAAGGGCGGAGTTTCATGAGCGGAAAGAAGTCTAGTGAGCTTTTATCCTTGCGTAAAGTGGGAGGAATGAAAAATTTCCAGAATTTGAGCGTGTACCACTCTTTTCACCTTGGACGATTTTTGTGATCGGTGAATTTTTGAGGGCAATTCGCCGCATCGTGCGGATTGGTTAGGTGGCCTTACCGTAACTCATTGCTACGTAAGTGGTTAGCCTGCTTTGCGTGGCCGTCCTCCGGCTTTTGTGTCTCGGAGATCCTGCCAGAGTAGTCATTAGAATGCTAGCTATCAGCGCAAGATCGTGTTACAATTCTGATAGTTTCGAGTTCCATCGGCAAGCGCTCGACTCCCTCCAAATTTTTCTTGTATTAGGGGTTGACAGTCGAAGGTGGTTTCTCTATACTCGCCGGTTTGTAGGTGGACTTGTTGCTGGAATTGTGCTGAAAGGGTTTCTTCCCGCCCCGGAACAGAGAACGAAGGAACGGGGTTTGGGGGGACGGCCGAAATGGGGCGCCTGCCCCGCAAAGCCGTTTGAAGCTCTCCGCTGTAGAAGTGGATGTGTTCCGGATGTTGTGAGCACGCCCGCGCGGAGTACCTTGCCGGTTCCTTCGGGGTCTTGACCGGCCCTTTCTGTTCTACACCTGTCTGCATCTGCTGGGGTTTTGTACGCCCTGCGGAAAAACGAAATCGGATTAACCGTTTCGGAGGGAGAAGCGTGCCGACGTTTGCACAACTGGTTCGATATGGCCGCGAGCAATTGCGGACGAAAACAAAATCGCCCGCGCTCGAAGGCTGCCCGGAAAAGCGCGGAGTTTGTGTGAGGGTTTATACCCAGACGCCGAAGAAGCCGAATTCGGCGCTGCGCAAAGTGGCGCGTGCCCGGCTGACGAATTCGGCCGAAGTCACCACGTACATTCCCGGCATTGGCCACAATTTGCAGGAGCACTCGATTGTGCTGGTTCGCGGCGGCCGCGTGAAGGATTTGCCCGGCGTCCGCTATCACGTGATTCGCGGAACACTCGATGCCGCCGGCGTCGAGAATCGCAAGCAGGGACGCTCGAAATACGGCGCCAAGCGGCCGAAAGCCGCCCAAAAGTAGGAGAGCAGCGGAATGCCACGCAAAGGATTTGTGATTCGCCGGAAAATTCCCGGCGACGCCGTTTACGGCAGCGATCTGGTGCAGAAGTTCATTTCCAGCATGATGTACGACGGCAAGCGCGCAACGGCGCAGGCGATTTTCTACAACGCGATGGAGAACGTGGCGCAAAAGACGAACTCCGATGCGCTCACGGTTTTCAAGAAAGCCATCGAGAACGTCAAGCCGCTGCTGGAAGTGAAAACAAGGCGCGTCGGCGGCGCGAACTATCAGGTTCCCGTGGAAGTGAATCAGTTCCGGCGGCAGTCGCTGGCCATTCACTGGCTGATTCTCTATGCGCGGGAGCGTTCGGGAAAAAACATGACTGACAAATTGGCTGAGGAGATCATGGACGCAGCCAATAGCAAGGGCGGAGCAGTGAAGAAGAAGGAGGATGTGCACCGCATGGCCGAGGCCAACAAGGCCTTTGCTCATTACCGCTGGTAAGCGGCGAAATTTTCATGACGCGGCAATTCCAACTCGACCGCATGCGCAACATCGGGATCATGGCGCACATTGATGCCGGCAAGACCACGTCGACCGAGCGCATCCTGTTTTATACGGGTGTGACGTATAAGATCGGAGAAGTCGACGAAGGCACCGCGACCATGGACTGGATGGAGCAGGAGCGCGAGCGCGGAATCACGATTACTTCCGCCGCCACGACTGCTGCTTGGAAGCGCAATGGCCAGGCGTATCGAATCAATATCATCGACACGCCGGGGCACGTGGATTTTACGGTCGAAGTGGAGCGTTCGCTGCGCGTGCTGGATGGCGCCGTCGGAATTTTTGATTCTGTGGCTGGCGTGCAGCCGCAGTCGGAAACGGTTTGGCGGCAAGCGGACAAGTATCGCGTCCCGCGAATCGCTTTCGTGAATAAGATGGACCGCACCGGCGCGGATTTTGACCATGTCATCCGCACGATGCGCCAGCGGCTTTCGGCCCACCCCGTCCCCCTCCAGTTTCCCCTTGGCAAAGAAGACAGCTTCATCGGAGTGATTGATTTCATCGGCGAGCGCGCCATTGTCTGGAAAGCCGAAACACTCGGCGCGGAATACGAATACATCGAACTCGACAAGCTGTGGGATCCGGCGTTCCAGAAGACGCGTCCGGATATCGCTGCGGCCATTAAGGCGTCGGCTGTCAGTCCGGAATTTTACAAAGAGCATCGCGAAAAAGTCGTCGAATATATCGCCGAGCACGATGACGCCGTACTCACCAAGTATCTTTCCGAACACAAGCTCACGCCCGAAGAGCTGCGCGCTTCGATTCGCCGTTCGACTCTGGCGTTGAAACTTGTGCCCGTGCTGGCCGGCTCCGCGTTCAAGAACAAGGGTATTCAGCCGCTTCTTGACGCCGTCGTCGATTTTCTCCCTGCGCCCTCGGACATTCCGCCGGTCGAAGGTGTGAATCCAGATACGGATGAGCCGGAATTGCGCCGCGCTTCCGACGATCAACCGTTCTCTGCGCTGGCTTTCAAAATCATGACCGACCCGTACGTCGGCCACGTCACCTACATTCGCGTGTATTCAGGCGTCTGTAAATCCGGCGCGACCGTTTATAACTCGACGAAGAAATCTCGCGAGCGCATTGGCCGCCTGTTGCGCATGCATGCGAATAAACGCGAAGAGATCGAATCCATCGATGCCGGCGACATCGCCGCGTGCGTGGGTTTGAAGAATGTTTCTACTGGCGACACGCTTTGCGACGAGGATAAGCCCATTGTTCTCGAATCGATCGAATTTCCCGCGCCGGTCATTTCTGTCGCCATCGAACCGAAAACCAAAGCCGACCAGGAAAAAATGGGCAACGCGCTGGCCAAGCTCGCGCAGGAAGATCCCACGTTCCGCGTGCATACAGAGCCGGACACGGGACAAACGCTCATCTCCGGCATGGGCGAATTGCATTTGGAAATCATCGTCGACCGCATGATGCGCGAATTCGGCGTTCAGGCCAATGTCGGCCGTCCGCAAGTCGCCTATCGCGAGACCATCACTAGGCAGGCGCCGGGCGAAGGAAAATACATTCGCCAGACCGGCGGTCGCGGCCAATACGGCCATGCGAAGCTCTCCGTGCATCCGCTGCCGAGCGCCGGCCACGAAGACATGCACGAGCTCTCGACCGATGAGCTCGATGAACTGGCCAAGCAAGTCGCGGGCAAGGGCGGGAAGTGGCGCTTCGACAAGGAGCATCGGCTGCTTTTCATCGACAAAATTTTCGGCGCGGCGATTCCCAAGGAATTCGTTCCGCCGATCGAAGCGGGCATCAAAGAAGCCATGGAAAATGGCGTGCTCGCCGGCTATGAAATGGTGGACAT
>JASHRL010000065.1 GCA_030037355.1 Candidatus Acidiferrales bacterium
AGCCTTGGGGCCGCAAGGCGGAGATGTTCGAGCCTTGGCCATCGATCCGCGAAATCCGAAGGTCCTCTATCTTGGCACCACCGATGGGCATATCTTCACTTCGCGCGATGCCGGAGATCACTGGCAGATTCTAGGCCGCGCCGGCGAATCGCGGCGGGCTGTCGTAACAGCGATCATTGTTGATCCGGGCGATCCCACGGAAATCTATGCCAGCGAATGGACGCGCGATCCGCGCGGAGAAGGTGGCGGAGTATTCCGCAGCCGCGACGGCGGCGCGAGTTGGCAGCCGATGGGGCTTCCCGGACATGCAGTGCGCGCGCTGGCTCAGGCGCCTTCCGACCGGAATGAGTTCGTGGCCGGTGCGCTCGATGGCGTTTTCCTCTCCGGCGATGGCGGCGCAACCTGGCAGCGAATTTCTCCAGAGAAAGACGCCGAACTCCAGAATGTGGACTCCGTGGCCATCGACCCGCGCGATCCGGCTGTCGTCTATGTCGGTACGTTTCATCTTCCGTGGAAGACAGCCGACAGCGGAAAACACTGGGCCCCTATCCATTTAGGCATGATTGACGATTCGGACGTATTCAGTCTTCTGGTCGACCGCCAGAAGCCGGAACGAATTTTCGCCACAGCATGCTCAGGAATTTATCGCAGCGACAATGCGGGAGGTCTCTGGACAAAGATTCAAGGAATCCCGTTTTCGGCGCGCCGTACGCACACAATCGTACAGGACCCTTCGCATCCGGAAATCGTGTATGCGGGAACGACGGAGGGATTGTGGAAGACGGCGGACGGAGGCGCGAATTGGCAATTGATGACGCCGGCGAGCTGGGTCATCAATGCGATGGCCGTTGCGCCAAATTCTCAGCGCCTGATTCTGGGGACGGAGCAGCTTGGCGTGCTTGTGAGCGATGACGGTGGAAATTTTTTTCATGTTTCAGACGACGGGTTCGACCATCGGGAAATTATTTCCGTCGCCTGGAACCGGAGTCAGGAGAGCCTGGTCGCAGTCCTGGCGGATGCACCCGAGCCAATTCTCCAGACGGCAGATAGTGGGCAGACCTGGTTTCCGATGGGCGGGGGCTTGCGTAGCGGAGATCTGAGGAAAATTTACTCGTCGCCACGAGGATGGCTGGCGGCCCTCGATCATGGCGGACTGGAACTTTATAATTCAGCGCGCAGACAGTGGTTTCATATTGGAGGAGTTGAAGATACCGATGGCGCGCGCCAATTCGAGGAAGTCATAAACGATATTGCATTTGAACGCACGAGTTGGTTTGCGGCGACGAATTCGGGGCTATTTGTCTCTCACGATTCTGGAGAGAAGTGGGATTCCATGCGCCTGAGTTCGCCGAATCTCCCGCTTGATTCGGTAACGCTCTTGGCGAGCGGCCGCACGATTTGGGTTGTTTCCTCCGGTGGCATGTTGTGCTCAATGGATGCTGGCCGCACGTGGCGCTGGCGCGACTTGCCGCTCTCATCCGGTGGCGCGCTGGCGCTACACGCAAATGGGGCGATGCTCTTGGCTAGCGCGCAACGCGGCCTTTATGTTTCGCGCGACGACGGTGCGACGTGGGCTCTCGAAGCGCACGGACTGCCGGCCGGGCCACCGCAAGATGTGACCGTCGCGGGAAGCGATTGGATTGTCTCGATGCGCGACGGCGGTCTTTATCTTTCCCAGGACTCCGGCGCAAACTGGAACCGCCTCGCCGGGACTGTGGCGGATGGATATTTCCCGCTCATCACGCGAGGCTCATCTCCCGAAAGCATTTATGTCGCCTCAACCACCGAAGGACTCTACTCGCTGAACCTTCCTGCACGTGTGTCCGGCGCGACGGCACAGTCCGGCGGACAACGACACTAAGGCTCACTTTGCTTTTCCCGCGTGCTCTTCCTCACAATATAAGCTCAATGGAATGAAATCTCGGCGCCGCAAAATGGCTGCCGAGATTTCTTCCCAAAGAGCGCAAGAGAACATGTGGAGACCGTCTGTCCCATTTTGAAAATCGTGCCCTTAGCAGGCATATAGTTGAAACCAGAAGTAGTTAGTTGATTACTCAGTAAGTTTCGATTAGGATGCCGTTCCATAATGGAGCTTGTAATCGAGGAGATGTACGCGCTGCGTATCGCCAAGTGCAGAATCTGGAACCAATTAGGAAAATTCCGAATTTGGTCTGACGCTTGCTTCCCAAAATGCAGGCTCGCGCCGAAATTGGAACACTTGGCGCGCTAGGCGAGGCACAAATGAAAACCCAGCCCGATCTATCTGAACCGCAAGACCGCGCGCGAACGGTCGCCGCGAGTTTGCTGATTGTGGATGACGAGGAAGCTACGCGGCGGCTTTGCAGCGATATCGCCATTGAGGCCGGGCTGCGCGTGCGAACCGCGAGTACGACGGAAGAAGCTTTGGAAGCCTTGGACCAATATCCGGCCGACATTGTTATCACGGACTTAAAGGTGCCGCAATTGGGCGGTCTCGAGCTGCTCAGGCGTCTGCGTGAGCATTACCCGCAGATTTCGGTTCTGGTATTGACGCAATATGGTTCGATTTCCACCGCCGTGGAAGCCACGCGTCTCGGTGCGGCTGATTACTTGACGAAACCATTTCACGTCGAAGAGCTGCGCCGCAAACTGACCCGGCTGATCCACGAGCAAGAGCTTGACCAGGAGAACCGCGTACTGCGCGAACAGTTGCGTACGAGGCCGGGATACGGCGAGCTGATCGGACTCTCGTCGAAGATGCAACGCGTCTACAAGCTCATCGAGAAGGTGAGCCAGCACAATTATCCGGTGCTGATTTTGGGCGAGAGCGGCACAGGCAAAGAACTTGTAGCGAGATCCATTCATTTTTCTGGAGCGCGGCGTCAGAAGCCGTTTGCGCCGGTGGATTGTTCGGCTCTGGTGCCGACACTCATCGAGTCCGAACTATTCGGTTATGCCAAGGGCGCATTTACCGGCGCGATACACACGAAGCAGGGATTAATCGAAAGTGCCGATGGGGGCACTTTGTTTTTGGATGAAATTGGCGATCTTCCGGTCGACATGCAGGCCAAGCTGCTCCGCGTGCTGCAAGAGCGCGAGATCCGTCCTGTGGGTTCGAACGAGCGCGTTTCGATCGATGTCCGCGTGATTGCGGCAACGAACCGGGACCTGGAGGCGGCCGTTCGGAACAATGGCTTTCGTCAGGACTTGTTTTTCCGGCTCAACGTCGTGCAGATCAAGCTGCCGCCGCTCCGCGAGCGCAAGACCGACATTCCGATATTGGTGCAGTCGTTCCTCGAAAAGTTCGCCGATCCCGCTCGTCCCGCGCCGGTCCTGGCCGAGGACGCAATGGCGCATCTCACGGCCTACGATTGGCCCGGAAATGTCCGCGAACTGGAGAATGCCATTGAACGCGCCGTCGCGCTCGGCTCCGGCCCGATTCTGCAGTCCGGTGACCTTCCATCGAATCTTCAGTACGGCACTCCCCCGAGTGAACGCGCGCCCGCGAGCGACGAAATTGTTCCGCTCGACGAATTGGAGCGCCGCGCCATTCTTCGAGCGCTGCGTGAGTCGGGCGGCGACAAACTCGTTGCGGCCAAGCTCCTTGGCATCGGCAAGACCACGCTCTACCGCAAGCTCAAGGAGTATCAGGCGCACTTGCCCGTGAGTTAGCTCCGCGCCGACGCGCACGATTGGCAGTGAATAGCTTCAGTCGGTCTGCTGCGCGCCTTGCCTAAGGTCTTCGATCTGCGATCACAAGTAGGTTTCAGCGCGCCCTGAACTTCCTTCCGGCCGTTATCCCCGCTGTGAAAGATCCGCGCAACACGCGCGCGTTGTGCCTTCTTGAAGCGATGTGGTTCCTATAGCGAACGTCCTCGTCTCGGAGTGGGAAAGAAACGTCCGCACTAAACTGTGGCGCAAATCGTAAGGCACTCATTCATCGTGATTTGTCCTCCATCTCGGCGTTGGTAAGCCTGATGCATAGATGTGCGCGGGAGAAGGTTGGAGATGGACAACGCAAAAGCGCGGAAGATCGAAAAGATTCTGCTACGTGTTAGGGATTTTGCGATCTTCTCCTGCGCAGTTTTTCTTGCCTGCTATTTGATCCTCCGGCTGGGGCGCTGAGGCGGTATGGCGCTGCGCTCTTGGTTCAATCGAAGACGAACCGAAGAGAAGTCCCTCCCAGCTGCGGGCGTGGCGGAAGCGGCCGCGCGCGGCGAAGCCATCGAAGCCCTGTTGCACAAAAGCGCGATCGCTCTTCTCGAATGGACGGAAGCGGATCGCGCCGGCGTGTGGGTCGAAGCCGAATCGAACGAACCCTGCTGGTTGGGTCAGGTCGTCAATCGCGGCGCATCGGAGCTGCCCGGCTTGCAAAGGGTGAATGGCTCGGAGGTATTTCCGGAGGAATTTACCGAAGCGCTTGAGCTCGTCGAATTCCACGCTCCGGATTTTCCCATCGGCCCGCGAAGTTTCTTTGAAGGAATGACCGCGGCGATCTCGATGCCGCTGCGAGTTCACGAAAAGAGGCTTGGAGTTGCGCTTATTGCATCCAAAGCGCGAGCCGGA
>JASHRL010000066.1 GCA_030037355.1 Candidatus Acidiferrales bacterium
GTGCAGGGAATCAGCGACATCATCACGATTCCGGGCATCATCAACCGCGACTTCGCCGACGTGAAGACCATCATGTCCGGCCAGGGGTATGCGGTGATGGGCACGGCCGTCGCCAATGGTTCGAATCGCGCCATCGACGCAGCGAATCGCGCCATCAACAGCCCGCTGCTCGAAGACAATTGCATCCAGGGCGCGCAGGGAATTCTGATCAACGTCACAGGATCTTCGTCGTTGAGCCTGCACGAAGTTCATGAAGCTTCATCCGTGATTCAGAAAGCGGCGCACGAAAATGCGAACATCATTTTCGGCGCTGTGATGGATGAAGCGATGAAAGAATCGGTGAAAATCACGGTGATTGCAGCGGGTTTCCGCGAAGTGGCGAACAAGAGGACGCATACGCGGCCTTCGTATTTGCCGAAAACGTGGAAATCAGAGCGCGCACCGGAGCACACCGACGTCGTGGCGCAGGTCGCGCGAAACGTTACCGACGTGATCCAGGAAGTCGCCGCAGACGATCTGGACGTGCCGACATTTTTGCGGCGCCAGGCGGCCAAGGCTTAAGGCAGATCGCATCGCTCAAGTCCGGGGCGTCTCCGAGGCGCCCCGGACTTTTCTTTTCTGCGACGTTCCTTCATAGATTTCGAGCAACTGTCTGGCAGTGCGTTCCCAGGAATAGCGGCGAACCTGTTTATAGCCACGTTCAATCAGTTCGTGGCGCAAGGAGTCGTCGGTAAGCGCCTGCTGAATTCCGCGCGCGATTTCAAAAACATTTTCCGGATTCACCAAAAGCGCGGCGTCGCCAAGAATTTCCGGCAACGAGGAAACGTTCGATGCGACAACCGGCGCGCCGTGAGCCATAGCTTCGAGCGGCGGAAGACCGAATCCTTCGTAAAGCGATGGAAAGAGAAATGCTTTGGCGCGGGAGTAAAAAACGCGAAGCACATGCAGAGGAACGAATCCGAGGAAGCGAACATCTTCGCGCAACCGCGAACGAATGACCGCGCGCCGCAAATCCGCATGCTGTCCCAGCTCGTCGCCGATCAGCACCAGTTTCAGATCCGCAAACTCCGGCTGGCCGCTCAATTCCGCTTTGGCCACGGCAAACGCTTCGATCAAGCGCGCCAGATTTTTCTGCGGCCCCACGCGGCCGGCATAAAGCACGTAGGGATAATTCACGGCGAGGCGTTCCTGAATGCGGTCGGCGTCGCCGGGCAGCGGCGAAGCGAATTCTTCGTCCACGGCATTGTAGAGCACGCAAATTTTCGAATCGGCAATTTCGAACACACGGGAAATTTCGCGCGCCGTCGATTGGGAAACAGTGATTACGCGGCTGGCCTTTCGCAACGCGCGGCGCGCAAACCACGGACGCGCCGCTTGCGCTACCTGCGGGCCGGGATGCGGCGGATAAATCAGATCGACGAGGTCGTGAACCGTGATGACCATGCGCGCTGGCACGAAAGCGGGCGCGTAAAACCACGGCATGTGCAGCAAATCGACGCGGTAGCGGCGAAGAACGAAGGGCAGATGCAGGTGCGTTCGAAACGAGCCCGGCTCGGCGGGATATTCGAGGAGCTCGAAATTCGCGGGCAGAGCATCGAATCGCTCGAAATGTTCGCGGCGGCCAATCAAAAGATAGGAGTTTTTCGAATCGAGCCGCGCCAACTGGCGGACGATATTGCGGACATAGGTGCCGATGCCGTAGTCGCCGGCCCGGCGAATGTCCATTGCGATTTTCATGATGGATACGGCTCAGGAGTTGCGAGCCGAGTGGACATGCTGCGCAGCATCGGCTTCGGCGAGGCGGCGCGCGTAGAGAGGGAAGCGCTCCGCGAGTTGCGCGACTTCGCGGCGCACGCGCTGCTCGACGGCAGACGGAAGCACGAGCACTTTTTCGCCGGCAGGAGCGGAGGAGGGGGCGCGCGCGAGAACGTCATTCAGCACTTCGGCGATCCAACGCGCGATTTGCTCCATTTCTTTTTCGCGCATGCCGCGCGTGGTGACGGCAGGGGTACCGACGCGAATGCCGCCGGCCTTCAGCGGCGGAAAAGTATCGAAGGGAATCGCGTTTTTGTTCACGGTCATGCCGGCGCGCTCGAGCGCGAGTTCAGCGTCGCGGCCCGTCATGCCGCGCGACTGAAGGTCTACGAGGAAAAGGTGATTGTCGGTACCGCCAGTGACGATGCGGAATCCGGCTGAAGCAATTCCTGCGGCGAGCGCTTTGGCGTTGGCGACGACCTGCTTTTGATAATCGCGGAATTCCGGCTCGGCAGCTTCCTTCAGACAGACGGCTTTCGCGGCGATGATGTGTTCGAGCGGGCCGCCCTGCAAACCGGGGAAGGTGAGCTTGTCGAGTTCCTTGGCGAATTTTTCGCGGCACATCACGAGGCCGCCGCGCGGGCCGCGCAAAGTCTTGTGCGTGGTCGTGGAAACGAAATCGGAGTGCGGCACAGGGCTCGGATGGATGCCCGCAGCGACGAGACCGGCGATGTGGGCCATGTCTACGAAAAGCAGAGCGTTGACGGCGCGGGTGATTTCGCCGAGGCGAGCGAAATCGATGATGCGCGCATAGGCGCTGGCGCCGGCGACGATCATTTTCGGCTGATGCTCGCGCGCGAGGCGCTCGACTTCATCGTAGTCGATGCGCTCGGTTTCTTTGGTGACGCCATAGGGAACGAATTTGTAAGTGCGGCCGGAAAAATTGAGCGGATGGCCGTGGGTCAGATGGCCGCCGTGGGCAAGATTCATTCCAAGAACGGTGTCGCCGGGCTGGAGCGCGGACATGTAGACCGAAATATTCGCTTGCGTGCCGGAGTGCGCCTGAACGTTGGCGTGCTCGGCGCCGAATAATTGTTTGGCGCGTTCGATGGCGAGGCGCTCGACGCGGTCGACATTTTCGCAGCCGCCGTAATAGCGCTTGCCCGGGTAGCCTTCGGCGTATTTGTTGCTGAAGACGGAGCCCATTGCTTCCATGACGGCTTCGGAGATGAAATTTTCCGAGGCGATCAGTTCGAGGCCGGTGGCCTGGCGGCGAACTTCGTCGCGGAGAGCATTGGCGACTTCCGGATCCACTTCGGCGAGCGGGCGCGACATGCGGTCGAGTTCGGTGAGGCTTTGCTTGGCGGCGTCGGGTGTCATGTTCGAATTCCCAAGTGCGCGGCCATTGTAGCCGAGGGAGACGGGCAATTCAATTCGCGGCCAGCTAGCACCGTGCCGCAAAAGTCGGGAAACCGTCCTTCAGGGGCTGAAGCCCGACACATAACAAGGCGCTTATGTCGCGGCTGAAGCCGCGACCCACAAGGCCCAGCCGTCTTGCAGTACGCTGCGGGAGGCGCGGAGAATACGGAGGCTGGGGGCTTGAAGCTGGAGGCTGGAGCGTTTGCGCCCGCCGCGGCGGGCAGGCGCAAAGCGACGCAAGGAGGAAAAAGGTGCTCAATTGCAAACGCAAATTTGTCCCGATTAGACGGGTATGCGGGTCTTTGTTTTCTATGAGTTAAGGCCGTTTCTAATAATTTTGTGTCCCGATTAGAAATTGCCCCGGAGGGCAGGGCGGGATTGGGAAGCTGCGTTCGCGGGCCCTTTTGTCGCCGTACCAACTGCACGATGCTGACCTCTTTGCATTATCTCATGGGTGTAAAGGGGGCGGGGGCTGGGCGGGGGACGGCGCGGATCGCCGGTGAATCACACTGTCTACTGGCGGCTCTGCGGGAGCTCAAAAGTAAAGGCTTGACAATTTCATATTAATACTGTAAATTCTGTAATGACAGAAATGACAGACACGCCGATGCAAACACTTACACCCGTCGCGCAGAAGTTCATCCTCCACTGGGGGGAAATGGGCACTCGTTGGGGCGTCAACCGTACCGTGGCGCAGGTTCACGCGCTGCTCTTTATTTCCCCCAAGCCCATCACGGCCGAGGAAATTTCCAAGGTGCTTTCCGTCGCGCGTTCGAACGTCAGCACCTCCCTGCGTGAGTTACAGGGTTGGGGCATCGTGCGTGTTGTACACGTGCTTGGCGACCGGCGCGATCATTTTGAATCCGTGAAGGACGTTTGGGAAATCTTCCGCATTGTCGCCGAGGAGCGCAAGCGCCGCGAGATTGACCCGACGCTGCGGGTGCTGCGCGAGTGCGTCGAAGAGCTGCGGCGCGCCGGCCAATCTGACAAATACACGCGGGAGCGGCTCGAGAGCATGCTGGAGTTCCTGACGGTCGTGTCTGGATTGTTTGAAGAGGTTGTGCGGATACCTGCCGGAGCACTCAAGGGAATTGCGAAGCTGCGCGGGAGGCTGGTGATGTTGCTCGGTGCTGCGCGGCGCAATGAGGGTGGCTAGCCGTGATCTCGCTCTCGTCAGAATGGCTCGACAGGAAAGGGCATCATGCTCGTGGTTGGCTTTTCTATGATGCGGAGTGCGGCTTCTGCACGCGAATCGCGCGCCTCCTATTGCCCATCCTAGAGCGTCGAGATTTAGCGCTTGCCCCGCTTCAGGATCCGCGTGTTGCGAGCCTACTTGGGTTGCGACAAGAGGAGCTGTTGCTCGAGATTAAGTTTCTGAGCCCCGACGGCCGGCAATATGGCGGAGCGGATGCTGCCGTGGCACTGGCGCACGAAATCTGGTGGGCCCGGCCGCTCGTCTGGCTAGCGAAGATTCCGTGGGTAATTCAATCGTTCCGCTCAATATATCGCTGGATTGCCGCCCGGCGGCGGTGTTCAGCATTGAATTGTCGCGTACGGGCGGCTTCTCAAAAAATGTGAAGCGCTTCATTGGGAAGGAGAAGACAATGCGGACCCTAACTGCAGCGTTATGGATCGCAGGGGCTGTCCAACTGGCAATCGGCTTCGCAAATTTTCCCCTCGCGGCGAAATTGAAATATCGCGAAAGCCTCGGCCGGGTGACGCCGATTATCCGACAAATCTTCTTTGTACATTCAGGGTACATAACAGGAGTCGTGCTGTTGTTCGCCACGATAACATTCGCATTTACAGCAGATCTGACGAGTGGGCATGGCCTAGGCCGATTTCTCGCCGCAGCCATAGCGCTATTCTGGATCTGCCGCCTGCCGGTGCAGTTCCTGTACTATGACCCGGCACTCCGTCGCGACAATCGCCGCGCCGATGTCGCAATCACATTCGCACTTTTGTTTCTTGCTGCCACTTATTCCACAGCAGCATTCGTTCGCGTGTTTTGAGCTTGTTTACGCAATCGGCTCGGCGTGTGCAGAACCCGTTGGCACTCGCGGAGGATAGCGATGCAAGAGGCCACAATTGCTAGCGGAAGTGAAGTGCAGGAGCCGGATGCGACGCTCAATAGCGGCCGCAAGCAGGTTTGGATCGCTTGGATTCCTCTCGTCGTACTTCCTCCGGCGTGCATGCTGCTTCGGTCTGTCTCGTCCCCATGGGTGTTGATGTGGCTGCTTGCTGGGGCAATTTTCATCGGGTGCAAATGGCAAACCTGGTGGTGCGCCCGCGCGGGTGGGTTTCATAGTGTGAGCCGTTCTGTTGCATATCTGTTTCTCTGGCCTGGCATGGATGCATCTGCATTCCTCACCGGCGCCCGCCCTCCCAAGCCCGCCTGGACGGCTTGGTGCTGGGCGCTGCTCAAAACCTGCGGCGGCATTGCGCTCCTATGGCTGGTCGCACGACGTGTGCCTGCGGAACTTCCCCTTCTTCGTGGCTGGTTTGGCTTGCTGGGTCTTGTCTTCCTGCTGCACTTCGGCAGTTTCGATTTGATCGCGCTCGGCTGGCAATCGCTAGGCGTTCGAGCGGAGCCGATCATGCAAAGCCCGGCCACCTCGTGCTCTCTGGGTGAGTTTTGGGGCCGCCGGTGGAACCTGGGATTTCGTCAGCTTTCCCACGAGCTTGTCTTCCGTCCGCTCTATCTTCGCATCGGGCTTCCGGCGGCTACCTTGCTCGTCTTCTTTGTCTCGGGCTTGATCCATGAGCTTGTCATCTCGGTTCCCGCTCGCGGCGGCTACGGATTGCCCACCGCCTATTTTGTTCTGCAGGGCCTCGGCATGATTTTCGAGCGCTCTCGCGCCGGGCGCTTCCTCGGGCTTGCTCGCGGCGTTCGCGGCTGGGCGTTTACCACAGTGATCACCGCTGGCCCCGTCTACTTTTTGTTTCACCCACCGTTCGTTTTTCGAGTCATCTTGCCATTTATGAAAGCGATCCACGCGCTATGACCCATACGCTCTCATACCGCATCTTCGATTACGCCCTCTGGCTCGCCGGATTCGGGCATTTCGTAATCCTCATCGCCAGCTTTCAGGTGCCTGGACGTCTTGAGTGGAACCGCGATCTCGCGCAACTCAAGCCGTTTAATCGTAAATTGCTCTGGGTTCAAGGGGGCTTCACGGTTCTTACGATCATTGCGTTTGGAGTTTTGATCTTTGGGTTGCACAGCGAGTTTCTAAGCGGCGATCGCGCCGCCATGGGGATCGCTGTTTTCATCGCCGTCTATTGGACTGCCCGGGTGCTCGTTGATGCATTCTATTTCTCCCATTCGGACTGGCCTCGCGGCCGCGTATTTGTCATCGGACATATTCTGCTTACGTCGGTGTTCATTTCACTGGCGGCGATCTTTGCGGCGCTCCTCATATGGCACCTGCTGTTTAAGGGCTGATCCCGCGTCGTTCCGTCTGACCTGCGGGGAACCTCCTGCGTTTGGCGCTACGGTCGAATTCATTTAGTTGGCGTCACAAGCAGTCGGCATCGTTTTTTCCGTGGACGGCGTCGTAGTTAAGCGTGCAATCGATGGAGTCGAGGATTGTCGATGAGTCGAAAACTGGCCTGCCGAACGATAGACCAAAGACTTGACAATCGGAGCGGGGACGGCCATCTTAGAAGGCTTTAGTCGGCGCGGTTTTTTGCGCAGTATACGGGTCAAATGCGGCCTGCGCGGCAGGCCGACGGCCCGATAAGTTCAATCGGGCCCTACGGAATCGCGGAGACACGGCTGGGCCTAATTCCGGGGCGAATGCGCAGCAGGCCGACGGCCCGATAAGTTCGACCCTTCGACAGGCTCAGGACAAGTCGGGCCCTACAAAATCGCAAAGACACGGCTGGACCGATTTTCAAGATCGGTGGGCGAAGGTTAGAGGCGCGAGTGAAGGTTCGAGTTTGCTTCCACGACAAATGCTTCGACGGCGCGGCGTCGGCGGCGATTTTTTCGCGGTTCTATCGCGAGCGAATCCATGCGGACGCGCAATTCTGCTACACGGGGATGACGCACAAAGCGTCGCAGCCGTTTGAGACGGACATTTTCGACGGCGACGAAAACGCCATCGTGGATTTCAAGTATTCGAGCTCGCC
The DNA here is from genome assembly GCA_030037355.1 of Candidatus Acidiferrales bacterium. GTDB lineage: Bacteria > Acidobacteriota > Terriglobia > Acidiferrales > UBA7541 > DAHUXN01. The sequence goes on from JASHRL010000066.1 coordinate 7,309, forward strand.
GAAACTGACGTGGTGGTTCGATCATCACCAGAGCGCGTTTCTGAGCCCGGCGGACGCAAAGCATTTCCGCGAAGAACATTCACCGACGAAGTTTTACGATCCGACATACAAATCGTGCACGAAATTTCTGGCGACGATTGCGAGCGAAAAATTCGGATTCGACGCGAAGCCGCTCGCGGAATTGATCCAATGGGGAGACATCATCGACGGAGCGCAGTTCGAGTCGCCGGAAGCGGCGGTGGGGCTGCTCGAGCCGGCGATGCAGCTTGCGCTGGTGATCGAAGCGGCGCCGGAAGAAAATTTGGTGCCGAAGCTGATTCCGGAGCTGGCGAAGCGTTCGCTCGCAGAGATGGTGGCGCTGCCGATGGTGGCGAAGCATCTGGGGCCGCTGCTGGAGCGGCATCGGAAGTCGATCGAGATTATGAAGGAACGCGCCGAGGCGAGAGACGGCGTGATTTATTTCGACGTGAGCGATCTGGATCTGGAAGGCTACAACAAATTCATTCCGTATTATTTGTACCCGCAGATGCTGTACACGGTGGGAGTGAGCGCGTCGCCGACGAGGACGAAAGTGTCGGTGGGGACGAATCCGTGGAAAGAGGCTTCGGCGGAAGTGAACCTGGCGTCGCTGTGCGAAAAATACGGCGGCGGAGGACACGCGCGCGTGGCGGCGATTTCGCTAGGGCCGAATGATTTGGCGCGCGCGAGACAAGTCGCCGGAGAGATTGCGGAGACGCTGCGGAAAAAGACAGTGGAGAGTTGAAAATTTTGTCTTTCCGCGCGTCATTGTGGCGCAGCAGGCAGCGGCGAATCCGTGATAGAATTTTAAATCTGAAGTTGCGCAGCGCGCGGCGTTCTGTCGCGCGTTTTCTGTGGGCCGCTAGCTCAATTGGCAGAGCAGCTGACTCTTAATCAGCGGGTTCCAGGTTCAAGTCCTGGGCGGCTCACCACTCATCCTTCAAGAAGCATTAGCGTTAGCTGTGCTTCGTTCCCTCTCCCGAAAATTATCATCTCGAGAGTGTGGGGACTTTTGTGGGGACTCTGCGACTGGAAGCGCTTTCGTGTCCAACTTTGCCAACGCCAGCTCGATCGCGCTAGGAGAGCGCGTCGAGGAGTTTTTCGATGTCGCGAATTTCGTTGAATACCGAAGGCGAAATTCGCATGACGTTCGGCGTGAGACGGACCTGCACATTTGCCTGCTGCAGCCGCTGCGAAATGGTTTGGTAATTTTTGCCATTGACCGTGAACGCGACGAGGGCGGAGGTGGATTCGGGCGGCGTGAGCGGCGCGAAGCCGAGACGCGGCATCTCTGTCTGTAATTTCTTTAGCATCGGCTGACGATAAGCCTGAATGTTTTCCACTCCGAGCTTGCGGATATAAGGCAGCGACTGCTGAAGGACGCGCATCACGCCGATGGCGGGAGTGCCAACTTCAAAATGGCCGGTCGCGTTGGGCATGAGTCTCCACGTGTAAGGCCAGTCGCCCGGAGGATCGCCGGGAAGAATGTGCGAGTCGAGTTGCGGAGCCTGAAAATAGCCGTACTGGCGGCAGGCGGTCATTTGGTCGAGGAGCGATTCCTTCACGAAAAAAAAGCCGAGACCAAAGTCGCCCATCAGCCATTTGAAGCTGGAACAGGCGCAGAAATCCACGCCGCTCGAGCGGACATCGATAGGCGTGCAGCCAGCGGCTTGAACAATATCGGCATAGACGTACGCGCCGTGGGCGTGAGCGAGATCGCAGACGGCTTTCAGGTCATGTTGAAAGCCGTTGGGCATGGCGACGAGAGATATTTCGATCAGTTTTGTGTTCTTGTCGACTACTTGTTCCATGTCGCGGATGTCGATGCGCCAATTGCGCGGCTTGACGATGCGAAGATCGAGGCCGTTGTTCTTTTGCAGCTCTCCCAGGTGCAACAGCGCTCCTTCGAAATGCAAAACGTCGGTGACGACGTTGCCGCCCGAGCGAGGAATTCCCAGACCGTTCACGGCTAAATTTTCTCCTGTGCTTGTGTTGGGAACGAAACAGATCTCGGACGGTTTGGCGTTGATGAGAGCGGCAAACTCGGCCTTTATGTCTACTTCTTCAGTGCGCCTGGAAACCACGTCGAGTTTTGAGCGAAGGTCGGAGTAATCGCGCAGCGCTCTCGCCGAAGCGACCGGCATCGGATGAGCGAAAGCGCTGCTGAGATAGGTGAGGCCTTCGGGAATCGCAAAGTCCCTCTTTGCGGGAAGGGAAGGCGATGAAGATGGCCGCGGCGGTAAATCTTCAAAAGTCGCGCCAGGAATCGCGGTGAGCGCAGCGAGCCCACCCACGCCCGCGAGAAATTCGCGTCGATCCGTATTCATCAATTATTCTCCTCGGCCGCCGTGTGCGCCCTCTGAATCTCTCTCCAGATTATCTTAGTAGCCTGCATGGAGTGTCAAAACCATCGCTTAATCGAGGAGAGTATATGGATTTGAAAGCGACGCGTCTGCGGATCTTGTTAACCTGAATCATTTTTGCGCCCAGTCCCAATTTGCGCCGATCTGCAGCTTCGTCGAATCCCGCAAAAACCTTGCGAGCTGATGCAGATCGCCGATGCCGCCAGTTTCGTTTCTCTCAGTCGGAGCCCTTTGGCGCAGAAGCGAGTAATTGAGACGCTGAGAGTTGATTATTCCCTGCTCTCGCTCTTGTGCTAGGATTCGATACACAGAAGCTGGCAAAAATGGTAGGCGAACTTATTTGGTGCGCTTGTATTTCGTTGGAGATCGTCCTCCTCCTTCGTTCCATCCCATTCCTCTTTAGAAGGTTTCCGATTTTCTATTCCTATATCGCATGCGTTCTCATACAGGATTTGATAGCGATCCCCATTTACAGGAATCTGCCGGGAGCGTACGCGACATTCTATTGGACCAGTACGATCCTGATGGCGATCTTGGGTTATTTGCTGATTCTGGAAATCTATGGTCGATCTCTGGAGAAGTTTGCAGGAGCTGCGCGGCTTGTCCGCATCGTATTGCTCGTGGCATTTTTTCTGGTGGTTGCGAGGGCTTTGATCGCTTTGTTTGGCGGCTCTCCGGCGCGACTGGCACCTTTCGCAGCTTTCCTGGAACGCGACTTACGGACCTTGCAGGCGATACTGCTGGCTGCGCTCCTCGGTATATTTACTTTTTATCGTATTCCCACTGGCAGGAATCTTCGTGGTATAATGGCGGGGTATACACTTTACGTAGGAGTTAGAGTTCTCGAACTGACAGCTTATACAGAACTGGGAAGAGCTGATGCGTTGTTTGTGAGCAAACTCGAGCCTTTCAGTTATCTGATTTGCCTGGGAATCTGGACCACGGCGCTTTGGTCACGAAGTTCAGAACCAGACGTCGAGACGGCGCCCCATGTTGAGCGGGGCGGGGAGCAACTTGCGGGAGTGACGAGAAGCAAACTTCTACGCGCACGCGCGTATCTAGCGAGGATAGTTCGTTCGTGATTCAAACTCTTTTTTCGATCGCTGTGGGGTTACTCCTCCTGGGGCTCTTGTTCATTTGGGCGTTCCGGGGACGCGCGTCCGACCCCAGCGCGGCCGTTAAGCCAGCCAATGGGGCAAGGCGTTCGGCGCAAGAATTGCCGCCACAGGATCTGATCGAAAGGATCCTCGATCCGCGCGATCTCGAATTCGTCAGCAAGGAATCGGCGAACGAAACCGTGAAGTTGCTCGAGCGCGAGCGCCGGACGCTGGCCGTGGCTTGGCTGCGGCAAACGCGCCGGCAAGTAGGGCAGCTGATGAGTCGCCACGCTGTCGCAGTACGGCACAGCCGCCGTCTCAGTCCTGGGCTCGAAATCCAGCTGGCGCTTCATTACGCGGGTTTCGTGGTTGGCTATGAACTCACGCTCGCCCTATTTTACATACGAGGCCCATTCGAGGTACGGCCTGCCGTGAATTATGTGACGAGTATCATGACGCGATTCTACGGCGTGTCGGACAAGCTGCTCACCACGCAACTTGCGGTGGAAAGAGGCGCGCGTTCCGGCGGTGCGGTGAGTTAGGGCTGAAGTTTTTTCTCGGCGCAGACTATGACCCTTGAGGCTGCCATAGCGGATTTAAAACGGCGCACGCTGCCGCGGCTGCCGTGCGATATCGCCCGGCTGATTTATCTTGCGGCGACGCGGGACTATAACACTGGCAGGTATTATCACGATGGGCTGGCGCGGATTTTTTCGGAAGAAATCGCGAGCCGCGCGCTTCAGGAGTGTCACAACGAGATTTTCCAGGATTTGGCGCGAGCATCGATCCAGGAGTTGTTGCGCGAAGTTGAGTTGTACGTCAGTTCAGGCTGCGCAGAAACGGATCAGTTCATCGAATTTTGGGAAGGAATCGAGCCGTATCGAGTTGCCGTACCGATGACTTCGGATTCAGTTTCCGCGCAGTTGTTCAATTCAAACGTCAAGATCGTTTTGGCAATCTTGCGGCACCGTGCGAATAATCCTCGGAATGGTTCACAAGCCGCATCGCTACGCCCGTAACTCTTCCCACGATTTCCGCGTCTTCCGGCCAGGCATACTGCTGAGTTGTGCAGGGCGAAAGAGGATGTGGCACGAGAGTAAGCTTCCCGTTATTCAGCTCGCACCACGAGCATGCGTAGGTTTCGCGGAGTTCAATGAAATAAATCGGCCGGTCGAGCTCCGTTCTCCAGGGGCCGGGCTGAATTTCGTTCTGCCCGCCGTCAATCTGAACGAACGAACCCGGACGGAGCAAAGGATAGAGCATGAAATCCCTCAGGCCGATATATCCATAAAGGTTGTGGCGAAGATCCAGACTCTGGATGATGGGGACAGGCACTTCGCCCCAGACTTCAACCATGCGAGACAGGAGGCTGCTTCGCTCGATATGGAAGCCTCTGTCGAACCGGACGGGGAACGTGACGGGCTGGGATTCGTCGGCGACCTCGAGCTTGGCGAGATGAGTCCTTTCCAAGGGCATGGAGAACTGGTAGCGGAGAATTCTCGTCAGATCGACGCCGAAGAGGGAGAGAAGCTCGTGGAACGTTGTCCGATAGATGATGCTGAGACTGAAAAGCTTGTGGATGCTGGGAACCGAATCGGTGTTCTCAATCTGCGTGAGCCAACCGTTCGAGATTTGAAAATCGTCGTTCCCTTCATCCTGCGCAATTTTCCGGCTTAGGTCTTCAACGTCTCGCGTGGAAATCCCAAGACGATTGCGAAGATTCTTCAGTCGCTCGCCAGCGCGCATCGTCGCACCCGCTCAAATGAAGCTGAATTTCACTCCAAAAATTCAAATCCCTGCTTACAAAACAAAGCGAGCCGCGACCGGTTCGATAGAGCCCTGTGTAGTTCGGCCGAAATATTATCTTTTCGAGAGAAGCCCAAACGACCCCGTTGCCAGCGAGCAAGTCTACTACGATAGAAGCGGCTCGTGTGGCAAAAATTGAGTTTGCTGGCAGACGTCGAAGGAAGAAACCGCTGGATTACCGTTTCGCTATGGCCTTGCTGGTTGTGATTATTCGGAATCTACTTCACCGTATAATTACATGCAAAACATGTGGAACTACATTCTTGGGCCGATCTTTGCACTTTTGCCGAAATGGTGGCGGAAAACGCTGCCATTCTTGCGATCCGCATCGTGGGGCAAGGCGGCCACCGTCAGCGGACTTGGCGAGTTTTTCGGCGCGATTGTCGCGCTCGCTTATTGGTACATGTACGCGATGACGAACTGGGTGAGCCACGGAGTGGGTTATGCGCTATCTGGCAAGCTCGGGCCGAGCGTTGCGGTGCAGGATATCGGGGCGGTAGCGCTCTCGGTCTGGGCGACGCACCCACTGACGCTGCTGCTCGGGTACTTTATGGCTGAAGGAGCGGTCCGGTTCTGCGCAGGGTTTTCGGGAGAAGCACTCGGGACATTACCGCTCTTTCTGTGCGACAAGATTCTTTTTGGGCTTTTTCGACAGCGAGACACGGAGGATTTTGAGCAGGGAGAAAACGCGACAGGGAATGCGCGTTCGTTTTTTTCAGCGATTCGCGGACGCGTGTTTTCATCGATGGCTCCGGAAGTTTGCGATGAGATCCGGCCGGGCAAAGATGAATCGGGCGAAATTTTGGAAGTTTGCGCATCGCGACAAAAGAAGGAGTGGAATCCGCCGCGCGTGATTCGCTTCGAAGGTGAATACTACAGGTTGGAGTCGTGTTCGGTTGGCGTAGGCGTCAGGCCGTTCCGCTACAGGCTACATCGGCTGGCGGCGGGAGTTCCCGGACGAACGGTGCTGATTTATGAGCCGGCGGATGCTGTGGTCTGTGAATCAGTGTCAGAGGAGCAGCCGTCGGACTCAGTCGCATCGGACTCCTAAGCATTAGTCGCTCTATCGCGGAGCCTACTTGGCTGGCAGTTTCGTGATTCCCGCCTGGCACACTATTTCTCCAATCCATCCTTCATTCTATCCTCCCAAATTGAGCCATGGTTGCGTAAAGGGCGGCGGGAGCTGCGCTGGCAGCAGGGTAGTCACGTCCGAAAACGTCCAACGCCGTTCCGATAAGTGAGCTATTTTGCGCAACGAGTGGCCTGACGCAGACCCGATTGGTGATGAAGCCGCGGCAAGGCACAGAGTGAAGCAACAGTCATTCGAACTGCACTGCCCGCACGGCGGTGCAGCGCGATTCAGGGATGAGGGCAGACTACCCCCTGCCCTTATTTCCTTGAGGATGCGGTTTTTCTACGAACGAGAGACAAGAGAGGTGAAATGGCTCGCTTCGGATTACTGCTGACAATTTGGGCTTTTGCCTTTGCCGCCATTCCTTCGGGAATTTCAAAGCCGATGAGGATGTCGCCTCGCCAGTCAGCCCAACAGCAACAGCCCTGCGCGGGGCGCGCGTACCACGAGTTTGATTTCTGGATTGGCGACTGGGACGCGTTCGATGTGGGCAAGCCGAATGCGATTATTGCGCGCAATAGCGTGGACAGCATTCTCGGTGGGTGTGTCGTGCGAGAGGATTATCGCGCGCCAGACGGAATGGAAGGCCAGAGCTTCAGCATCTATGATGCCACAAGAAAAATTTGGCATCAGACCTGGGTGACCAACCGAGGGAGGTTGCTGGTCATCGAAGGTAACTACCGGAATGGGGAGATGGCGATGAGCGGTGTCGATCGTACGATGGATGGCAAGGAAAGGCACATTCGCGGCGTGTGGAGGCCAGTCCGCGACGGCGTTCGAGAGACGGCAGCGACTTCGACTGACGGCGGCAAGACATGGAAACCGTGGTTCGATATGATCTTTCGAAAGCACGCAGAATGATCCTTGCGGCAGCGGTTTCCGCGCATTTTCGATGTAGCGAAAGACAATTTGCACGAGCTATCGAAGCTGAAGACTAATACAGCAATGGAAATGGACCTGAAAACTTGTTCTCGGGCGCGGATGACGCGCGACGCGCGTTTCGACGGGCGCATTTTTATCGGCGTTGTGACGACGGGCATTTATTGCCGGCCAATCTGCCCCACGCCGCACTCCAAGGAAAAAAATGTGCAGTATTTCGCTTCCGCCGCGGCCGCTGCGGAAGCCGGTTTCCGCCCTTGTTTGCGGTGCCGTCCGGAGTGCTCTCCGGGGACGCCCGCATGGATGGGGAGTTCCGCGACAGTTTCTCGCGCGCTGCGATTGATCAGCGAAAGTCCGCTCGAAGATGGGGGGCTGGACGGCTTGGCGAGCCGTTTGGGCGTAAGTTCACGCCATTTGCGCCGGCTGTTTGTGCAGCATCTCGGCGCGCCGCCGAGCCAGATGGTGCAGACGCGGCGATTGCATTTCGTCAAAAAACTGATCGACGAGACGACTTTGCCGATGCAGCAAGTGGCTCTCGCGGGCGGATTCAGGACAGTTCGGCGCTTCAATGCCACGATTCGGAGCGTCTATGACCGCACGCCAATGCAGATACGAAGGCTCGCGCAACACGCAGCGGAAGAGCCGGAGAACGAATATGTGTTTCGGTTGCGATTCCGTCCGCCCTTCGACTGGACAGGAATGCTGGCGTTCCTTGGTCCGCGCGCGACGCCGGGCGTCGAGAGCATCGGGCAAGGCTGCTATCGGCGGACGATTTCGGTGGGCGGATGCAATGGGTTTCTGGAAGTTTGGCTGGAGGAAAACGACAACGCCATAGCGGCGCGAATTCATCTGTGTGATCCGCGATGGCTTTTCCTCGCGGTTGAGCGACTGCGTCATATGTTCGACCTTAATGCGGACCCATTCGAAATCGCGGCGCGGCTGGGCGATGATCCTCTGCTGACCAGGCAAGTCACTGCAAATCCAGGATTGCGCGTGCCTGGTTGTTGGGACGGTTTTGAGCTTGCAGTTCGCGCGATACTCGGGCAGCAGGTCACAGTGAAAGGGGCGACGACCCTAGCGGGGCGGCTGACTGACGAGTTTGGGCTACCCTTTGCTGCGAACCACGGTCTTACACGGCTATTCCCGCCGCCTCAAGCGCTGGCGCATGCAAACCTCACAAAGATTGGTCTGCCCGGAGCGCGGGCGGACTCGATTCGCATCCTTGCTCAAGCAGTCATGGATGGACAGATTTCTTTCAGCGGGGTGATCGACGTGAGCGCGTTTCTCGCACGATTCCGCGAATTGCCGGGCATCGGCGAGTGGACGGCGCAGTATGTGGCGATGAGAGCGTTCGGCGACCCGGACGCGTTTCCTTCGAGCGATCTGGGCCTTTTGCGAGCGGCTTCAATGAGCCGTCCGAAGAAGCTCGAAACGAGATCAATAGCCTGGCGTCCGTGGCGGGCGTACGCGGCGATGTATCTCTGGCGAGGAGCGGCGAAGGATGTGGCGGAGGGCGGCCGGCGGATTTCTGACGTTACGAAACGAAAGCGCAAACAGGCTGCATTCCCCCTCGGACGACGGAGAGTGAACGCGCGAAATATGGGCGATTCAATGAGCAGATAAGTTTTCAGTTCACACGGCGCAGCAAGCATTTTGTGAGCGAATAGCCGAAGTTGACGAGGAGATTGATATGAAAAAAAAGCTTTCAGTTTCTGAGTGTAGCGACACACAGAGTGCAACAGCAAGAACGGCGGCAATGGAAAGATCTCTGCATTTCTGGTTGTCGATGCTGTTTGCCATAGGATTGGCGGCCGTCATAATCCTTGCTACTGCGGCGCGCACAGTTAGCGCATCGCCAGAGGATGATCGCAAGACTGTCGCTGCTTTGGACAAGGAATATCAGGCTGCCGTGAAAAGCAATGACGCAAAAACGATGGCGCGAATTCTGGCGGATGATTTCGTTCTGGTGACGGGCTCTGGAAAGGTCTACACGAAAGCAGACATGCTGAACGACGCGAACGGAGATACTACTTACGAAGAAAACGATGAGGATGTCCAAACAGTTCGCGTGTGGGGAGATACGGCGGTCGTGACAGCAAAGCTCTGGGAAAAGTATACGGTTAAGGGGGAGCTACACGATCACCGATTTTGGTTCAGCGACACGTATGTACGAACGCCTGCAGGCTGGAAATACGTCTTTGGACAGTCGTCGCTGCCGCCGGCGAACAACGCGAAATGAACCGAGGGAGTTGCGGCCTAGCTGCGCGAGCTTCTTTTGCAGCGTGCCTGAAGTAGATTTTCCGAAGTGCAGCTGCAAATCGGAGGTCCCGCTCAGTCTGGACGACTGTCGCCGGCGTCGATAATCTCCGCCGTGGAGTGGGTTTCTCCGCCGCCGTGGGTTTGGAGCAATCGTGCGCAACGATTCCAGCGGAGGATCGAATCGTCGTTACCCTTCGGACGAATCTTCTCCGCTTCCTCGAAACACCGCATGGCTTCCTCGAGCAGCACGCGCACGGTGTGCGGCAGGCGGCCAGCCCGGAGCTGTACTTTCGCGCGACGCTCGTGTAGCAGGCCGAGATAGTAATAGCGCTCGTAGGGATCCGTCAGGCCTTCGAAGATGCTTTGCACCTCCGAGTAGCGATCCGTGGAGGCGCCGGTGAATTGGTCCGTGATGGACAGGCCCAATGTTCGCAGCGCAAGCTGATGGTTCGGTTCGATGGCGAGAATGTCGTGGCAGATGGACTCTGCTTCTTCCGGTTCGTTCAGGTAACGATAAAGCTCGGACTTCGCGATGGCTTCGGGGATTCCAGCCTTAGAAATGGCTTTGAGGGCGGGACTCATACCACCTCCTTGTAGATTTCAGCTTCCCCCAGTTTTTGTAATTTTCCGGACGATCCAAAACAGCGGGTCATAGTATTTGTCGACGATTCTTTCCTTCAGAGGAATGATGGCGTTGTCCGTGATGTGAATGCTCTCCGGACAGACTTCGGTGCAGCATTTTGTGATGTTGCAGAACCCAAGGCCAAGCTGCTCTTTGAGCAACTTCGCGCGCGAAACTCCATCGAGCGGATGCATCTCCAGCCCGGCAACGCGGACGAAAAATCTTGGCCCGCCATACTGCGCGTGCTTCCCGTGGTCGCGCAAGACGTGGCAAACATTCTGGCACAAGAAACATTCGATGCACTTGCGGAACTCTTGCGGCCGATCGACATCTTTCTGAAACATCTTCCATTGCACGCCGGGACGCGGCGTGAACGCAGGAATTTTTTTGTTCACCTGGTAATTCCAGGAAACGTCGGTGACGAGGTCCTTGATTACGGGAAACGCCCGGAGCGGGGAGATTGTGATGGGGCTTTCCAGCGGAAGGGAATCCATACGCGTCTTGCACGTCAGCCTGGGGCGGCCGTTCACTTCCGCGGAGCATGAGCCGCAGCGACCGGCTTTGCAATTCCATCGGACGGCGAGATCCGGCGAGAGGTGGCCTTGAATATAGTGGAGCGCGTCGAGAACGACCATTCCGGGCGCCAGCGGCACTTTATATTCGACCGGTTTCCCACTTTCCCGATCGCCACGATATACGGCCAACACGGCTTCTGCCACGATCAGCCTCCGCTATTTCACGACTATTTGTCCTCGGCCAAAACTTGCTTCAACTCTTCAGGCATTTCCGGGACGGGTCTCTGGCGCAACGCCATTCCTGCGCCATCCCGGATGATGATGTTGTTTTTTTTCGCCCACACCGGATCATATTCTGGGAAATCGATGCGGCTGTGCGCGCCGCGGCTCTCTTTGCGCTCCAGGGCGCAGCGCGTCACGGCTTCTGCAATCGTGAGCATAGACTTCAAATCGCGCGCGAGATGCCATCCCGGATTGAATAGCCTTGAGCCTTCCACAGAAACATTTGCAGCACGCTCCTTGAGGCGCTGAATTTCAGCCAAGGCTCGCTTTAGATCCTCTTCATTTCGAAAAATTCCCACAAGACTTTGCAGCGTATCTTGCAGCTCGCGGTGAATTTCATAAGGGTTTGGCCCGCCGCGGTGCTCGAAGGGCGCGAGCATTTCACGCTCTGCGTCTTCCACTTGCTTCGAGTCGATCGCCGGCGCAGAGGTTTTCTTTGCGTGCGCTGCCGCCGCCAGTCCAGCGCGGCGGCCGAATACGAGCAAATCGGAAAGCGAATTTCCGCCGAGCCTGTTGGCTCCGTGCATTCCAGCCGCCGCTTCGCCCGCTGCGAAAAGCCCCGGAACCGTCGCCGCTCCGGTTTCAGCCTCCACGCGTATGCCGCCTATCGTGTAATGGAATGTCGGCCCCACTTCCATCGGACCTTTCGTTATGTCCACATCGGCCAATTCCTTGAACTGATGATACATTCCCGGCAATTTGCGCTTCACATATTCGGCCGGCTTATGCGAAATGTCGAGATACGCCCCGCCGTGCTCGGTGCCGCGCCCCTCCCGCACCTCGGTGTAAATCGAACGCGCCACGACGTCTCTCGTCGACAGCTCCAATTTTTTCGGGTCGTACTTCTCCATGAAGCGCTCGCCGAGCTTGTTGCGCAAGATGCCGCCTTCGCCGCGCACCGCTTCCGTCACAAGAATGCCTTGAACTCCCGGAGGCCAAACCATTCCCGTGGGATGGAATTGCACGAATTCGAGATCCATCAGCTCCGCGCCCGCTTCGTATGCGAGCGCCATGCCATCGCCTGTGTACTCCCACGAGTTTGACGTGACCTTCCATGCCTTGCCGACCCCTCCCGTTGCGATCACGATAGATTTTGCTTTGAAGACGACGAATCTTCCTTGCTCGCGCCAGTAGGCGAAAGCGCCGGCAATCCGTCCGCCGTCCAACAACAAGCGCGTGACTGTGCACTCCATGTACACGTCGATTCCCAACTGGACGCCACGATCCTGCAGCGTGCGGATGATTTCGAGTCCCGTGCGGTCTCCCACATGACACAATCGCTTGAACGTGTGGCCGCCAAATGCGCGCTGCATGATTTCGCCCGAATCCGTGCGATCAAACAAAGCGCCCCACTGCTCCAGTTCCCGGACAGCGTTGGGGGCCTCTTGCGCGTGCAGTTGCGCCATCCGCCAGTTGTTGAGGAGCTTGCCGCCGCGCATCGTGTCGCGGAAATGCGTCTTCCAATCGTCCGCAGCGTCCACGTTTCCCATCGCTGCGGCGATTCCGCCTTCGGCCATCACGGTATGGGCTTTACCGAGCAACGATTTACACACCACACCGACGGAGGCGCCTTGATTCAATGCTTCGACCGCAGCGCGCAGGCCCGCGCCGCCGGCTCCGATGATCAAAACGTCATGTTCGTGGGTTTCGAATTTTTCCGTCAAAAGAGCCTCAGGTCCCGGATGTTTCCTGCAGCGACGAGCATGACGTACAAATCTGTAGACGCGACCCAAAACAGGCTTGTCCACGCAATCAGCATGTGGCGCTCGTTCAATGCGGTTACTCTGCGCCAAAGCCCCAGACGCGTCCCGCCAAATTTCGCGCACGAAAAGCAGTCAAGATTTCCGCCCACAAGATGCCGGCATGAATGGCAGGACAACGTGTAGGTCGTCAGCAGGGCGGCGTCGATCAGCAGCACCAGCGAACCGATCCCCATCCCGAAGTGACCGTTCCAAATGAACCCTTTCACGGCGTCGTGCCAAAGAGATGGCAAATACAAAAATGAGGCATAGAAAAAATAACGATGGATGTTTTGCAGAATCAGAGGAAATTTCGTTTCACCGCTATAGTTATGCCGCAGTTCGCCCACGCCGCACGCAGGCGGGTCCAGGAAAAATGCTCTGTAGTAGGCTTTGCGGTAGTAGTAGCACGTCGCGCGAAATCCCAGTGGGCCTCCTAATACCAATATCGCTGGTGAAAGCGGCCACCAGTGATGCTCTGGATCAATCAGCGGAGAATAAAAAGGCGAGAGATACGGTCCCCATTCGTAGAAGTGCCCTTGGAACGCACGAAGCGTGGCATAAATCGCAAATAAGCCCAGGCCGATAAACACGGCCAGTGGCTGAATCCACCACATATCTCGCCTCTCGGTTGGTTCGAGGCGATTCAGGGTCCCTATGGTTTGCAGCTCGGCCAAAGCTCACCGCCTTTTTGCGGCGCCATCTTATGTCTACGCTACATTTTAAGTCAATAAACGGAAACTCGCTGTCCGGCCATCAGGCACCGTCAGTTGGAAAATCGAAGTGCACCAACCCGCGTTGGAATCCTCTCGTTTTGACTGCGCCATAGGCGATGCCAACCATCATCCAAATTCCTCCGGCTACTTTCGCCGGCCATCCGAGATGCAGCCAAATAAACAGGCAAATCAAGAATCCCAGAATTGGCGGGAAGAGATTGGTCCAGAGCTTTTTTTCTTCGCGAACGTAATAACGCATGAACGCCGCCGCATTTACTCCCATGAAGGCAATCAGCGCGCCGAAATTCAGCATCTCCGCGCCCAATTCGTAGCTCATCA
>JASHRL010000067.1 GCA_030037355.1 Candidatus Acidiferrales bacterium
CCGCACTTGTCGCAGATGACGCCGCGGTGCTTCATGCGCTTGTATTTGCCGCACAAGCACTCCCAGTCCGTCACCGGGCCGAAGATTTTGGCGCAGAACAAACCGTCACGTTCCGGCTTGAACGTGCGGTAATTGATCGTTTCCGGCTTGGTTACCTCGCCGTGCGACCAAGACCGGATTTTTTCCGGACTCGCCAGGCTGATGCGGATGGAATCGAAATCGGCAATCTGGCTGGCGCGATCATACGGGCTAGATCGGTACAAGGGCTAACCTCCCGTCCCGGCGACGCCAGGACAAAAACTCGTTGTCATCTTCCCGGAGAAATCCCGGGAGCAATTAATCGGCGGCCGCTGGTTCCGTTTGCGGCTTCTGGCGTTTCATCAATTCAACATCCAAACAGAGCGATTGCAGCTCGCGGACAAGGACGTTGAAGGACTCGGGGACGCCGGGTTCGATTCCGGCCTCACCCTTGACGATGGCTTCGTAAATTTTGGCGCGGCCGTAGACATCATCGGACTTCGCCGTGAGCAATTCCTGGAGAATGTGCGCTGCGCCGTAAGCTTCGAGCGCCCACACCTCCATTTCTCCGAAGCGCTGTCCGCCAAACTGCGCCTTGCCGCCCAGGGGCTGCTGCGTGATGAGCGAATACGGGCCGATAGAACGGGCGTGAATTTTATCGTCGACCAAGTGCGACAGCTTGAGCATGTAGATATAGCCGACGGTGACCTGCTGCCCAAACTGGTCGCCGGTCATGCCGTCGTAGAGCGTGATCTTGCCGTTTTCGGGAAGGCCCGCGGCCGTCAGGAGATGGCGAATATCCTTTTCGCGCGCGCCGTCGAAAACAGGCGTCGCCATGGGGATGCCTTCGCCATAATTGCGCGCGACGTCGAGAATGTCTTCGTCGTCGAGGTCGCGGAGCGATTCCCACACGGATGTCGCGCCGAACGTTTCCTTGAACCACTTGCGAACGGCATCGGCGCGCGCTTCGGTATCGAGCAGCGCGGAGACCTGCCGGCCAAGATCCTTGGCCGCCCAGCCGAGGTGCGTTTCGAGAATCTGTCCCACGTTCATACGCGAAGGAACGCCGAGCGGATTGAGAACAATTTCGACCGGCGTGCCATCGGGCAAGTACGGCATATCTTCCGCAGGAACGATGCGCGCGATGACGCCCTTGTTCCCGTGGCGGCCGGCCATTTTGTCGCCGACCGACAGCTTGCGCTTCATCGCAATATAGACTTTCACGAGCTTGATGACACCCGGGGGCAACTCGTCGCCCTTCTTGAGTTTTTCCTTGCGCTCCTCGGTGATCTTGCGGAGCACATCGATTTGCCGCGAGGTCATCTCTTCGATTTCGTCGATCTTCTCGATGAGCAGCGGGTCTTTATCGGACAAGCGCAGGCGCTTCAAGTTGCGCGTGGAGACCTTCTCCAAAATGTCCCGCGTCAGCTCGGTGCCCTTGGTGAGCAGGCGCTTATTGGTGCGCTCATCGTGCAAGTCGGCAATAAGAGTCTGGCCTCCGAGCAGCGCGGTGAGGCGCTTCAGGCGCTCGTCGGTGAGAATACGGATCTCATCGGCGAGGTTCTTTTCGAGCTTGAAGACCTGCGTCGCCTCAATCGCCTTGTGACGCTCGTCTTTTTCCGCTCCCTTGCGGCAGAAGATCTTGACGTCGACGATCGTGCCTTCGATGCCCGGCGGACAATAGAGCGAAGCGTCGCGGACATCGCCAGCCTTCTCGCCGAAGATGGCGCGCAGCAGTTTTTCCTCGGGCGTCAGTGTCGTCTCGCCCTTGGGTGTGACTTTGCCGACGAGGATGTCGCCGGGCTTCACCGTGGCGCCGATGCGAATCACGCCGCTTTCGTCGAGGTTGCGCAAAAAGCCCTCGTTGATGTTGGGAATGTCGCGCGTGATTTCCTCGGGGCCTAGCTTGGTGTCGCGCGCTTCGATTTCGTACTCCTCGATGTGAATCGAAGTGTAGTAGTCCTCCTGGACGAGCTTTTCGCTCACCAGAATGGCGTCTTCAAAGTTGTAGCCGCGCCACGGAAGGAACGCGACGAGCACATTGCGTCCCAGCGCCAATTCGCCGCGGTCGGTGCACGGCCCATCGGCCAACACCTGTCCCTGATGAACGCGGTCGCCGACGCGAACCAGCGGCTTCTGGCTGATGCAGGTGTTCTGATTCGAGCGCTTGAACTTCGTCAGCAAATAAATATCCGAGCCGACTTCGCGGCTGAGCACGCCGGATTGATCGGACTCGACGCGGACGATAATGCGCTCGGAGTCGACTTGATCGACAATGCCATCGCGCCGGCAGCTCACGACCGCTCCGGAATCGTGCGCCGTGACGCGCTCCATGCCGGTTCCCACAAGCGGCGCTTCGCCCTTGATGAGGGGCACGGCCTGGCGTTGCATGTTCGAGCCCATCAGCGCGCGGTTCGCGTCGTCATTCTCCAGGAACGGGATCAAGCTGGCCGCGACCGAGACGAGTTGTTTTGGCGAAACGTCGATGTAGTCCACTTCTTCGCGCGACTTCAAAACGAAGTTGCCGGCCTGGCGGCAGTTGACGAGATCCGTCGTGATACGGCCGCGTTCGTCGAGCGAGGCGTTGGCCTGCGCAACGACGTAGCGGTCCTCTTCCCACGCCGAGAGATAGAAGCAATACGCATCGGCGGTGACTTTGCCGCGCGTGAGCTCGTCATTCGCGGCATCGACTTTTTCTTTCTCCACGATTTCGCCGGGCTTGAATTCGCTTCCGCCCGCATTGACGATTTGCACGTAATCGATCACGCGGCCGTTTTTCACCTTGCGATACGGCGATTCGATGAACCCGAATTCGTTGATTCGCGCGTAGCAGGAAAGCGAGCTGATCAAGCCGATGTTCGGACCTTCCGGCGTTTCAATCGGGCAAATGCGCCCGTAATGCGTCGGGTGCACGTCGCGCACTTCGAATCCGGCGCGCTCGCGCGAAAGTCCGCCCGGGCCGAGAGCCGAAAGCCGCCGCTTGTGCGTGATTTCGCTCAAGGGATTCGTCTGATCCATGAACTGGCTCAATTGCGAACTGCCGAAGAACTCGCGAATCGCGGCCATCACCGGCTTGGCGTTGACGAGATCGTGCGGCATGGCCGTGGACATTTCCTGATACACGGACATCTTTTCCTTGATGGCGCGCTCCATGCGCACCAGGCCGATGCGGAACTGATTTTCGAGCAGCTCGCCCACTGCGCGGACGCGGCGATTGCCAAGGTGATCAATGTCGTCGACTGTGCCGATGTTCTTACGCAGCTTGAGCAGATAATTGATCGCCGCAACGAAATCGCCAGAGTCGAGCGTGCGCTTGTCGAGCGGCGTCTCCAGACCCAGCTTGATATTGAATTTCAGGCGGCCGACGCGGCTGAAATCGTATTTTCGCGGATCGAAGAACATGCCATTGAAAAGCGCCGTGGCGGTTTCGAGCGTCGGCGGATCGCCGGGACGCAGCTTGCGGTAGATTTCGATCAGCGCTTCGCGCGAATTGCGGATGGCGTCCTTTTCGATCGTGCGGCTGATAATCACGCCTACGTCATCGCGTTCCGGGAAGCAGACATCCACCTCGGTGATTCCCGCTTCCGCGAGCGAAGCCCAAGTCTCCGGATTCAGAGGCTTATTGGCTTCGAGCAGCACTTCGCCGGTCTGGCGATTCACGAGTTCGCCGACCGTGACCGCGCCCTCGAGGTCTCCCACCGGGATTTCCACCTGGCTGACCCGGGCTTTGACCAGCTCTTTATAGAGCGATTCCGTGATGCGCTTGTGCGCGCCAACAATCACATCACCGGAATGCGGATGCTTGATCTCCTTCGACAGCTTGCGGTCAATCAGCGCGTCGGAGACGCCCAGGAACAACTGGCGGTCGCGCAACGAAATGCGCTCGACCTCATAGAACGTCCGCAGAATCTCTTCATTGGACTTCATTCCCAGTGCGCGCAGGAAAATCGAGCCGAGGAATTTGCGCTTGCGATCGATGCGCACGTAGAGAATGTTTTTCGTGTCGTATTCGAATTCGACCCACGAGCCGCGATAGGGAATGATCTTCCCGAGGAAGTAGGTCCGGTTATTGGCCGTCTCGTAAAACACGCCCGGCGAGCGGTGCAACTGGCTGACGATGACGCGCTCAGTCCCGTTGATGACGAACGTGCCGTTCTCCGTCATCAAGGGAATGTCGCCGTAGAAAACTTCCTGTTCCTTGATGTCGCGAATGGACTTCGCGCCCGTGTCCGGATCCTTGTCGTAAATCGTGAGGCGAATGGTGACCTTGAGCGGCGCCGAATACGTCATGCCGCGCTCCTGGCACTCGTTTACGTCGTACTTCAGTTGCAGCGTGACCGGGTCGCCGCACTTATTACAGAAAGTCGGCGTGTTGCGGTTGAACGCTCCGCACTTCGAGCAGACCACATCGCCCGTCTTGTACGGATTGGTGACCACCGAAGCGCCGCAGTTCCGGCAAGTGGCGCGCAAATGATGCAGGCCGCGCAAATGGCCGCACTTGCATTCCCAGTCGCCGATGGCGTAGTCGACGAAATCGAGCTGCGAGAGCCCGCGAAAATCCTGGATGGGAAACACGGACGTGAACACGGACTGCAAGCCCGCGTCTTCGCGCTCGCTCGGCAGCTTGTCCATCTGCAGAAAACGCTCGTAGGATTTTTTCTGTACATCGATCAGGTTCGGGATCTGCACAGCCGCACGAATGCGGGCAAAGTCCAGGCGTTCCCGTTCCCTTGTTGCACGGTTACCGTTACGCATGCTGGCTTACCTCATCCCTTCCGGGGAAACGCCGGAAACGAGCCGTGCCGACACCACAGCTGCGAGTCCGGGCAGGACGCGTGACGAGATGGAGCATCTCGAAAAGACACGCGCATGGACGGATTCCTTGGTCGCCGGGCGAATTTTCGCCTCCGGCGTCACTACTTGATCTCGACCTTGGCTCCCGCTTCTTCGAACTTCTTCTTGATGGTGGCTGCTTCGTCCTTGTTGATGCCCTCTTTTACGGGCTTCGGCGCGCCGTCCACCAGATCCTTCGCTTCCTTCAGGCCCAAGCTGGTGACTTCGCGAACTGCCTTAATCACGTTGATCTTGTTTGCGCCGACTTCCGTGAGAACAACGGTGAATTCCGTCTTCTCCTCGGCCGGAGCCGCGCCCGCCGCGCCGCCGCCACCGCCAGCCATCACGACCGGAGCAGCCGCTGCGGCAGAAACGCCGAACGTCTCTTCCATTTTCTTGACCAAGTCCGACGCTTCCAGAAGCGTCAGGCCCTTGATCTCATCCAGGATTGTTTCCACTTTGCTCGCCATCGCGTTTTCCTATCCTCCTAAAAGTTAAACTCGATTATTCCGTTTTCGCCGCCGGAGCAGGTTCTGCGCCGCCCGAACTGAACTTGTTGGCCTTCACTGCCTCGCTTGTCACCACCGCAAGATTGCGCGGCACCGCAGCCATCGCCGTAGCCAAACGCTGCGCCGGAGCGTTGAGCAGGAACATGATCTTGCTGATCAATTCCTCCTTGCTCGGCAACTGCGCCAGTTGCTGGATTTCCTGAATCGAAATGACGCGTCCTTCGACCCAGCCCGCGCGGAACTGAAACGCGGGAACATCCTTCGCCACTTTCGTCAGCACCTTGGCCAGCGCCACGGGATCCGTCATCGTGTAAGCAATCGAGTTCGTGCCCGCGAGATTCTTCAGCAGCGGCTCGATGGGCGTCCCTGCGCCAGCGCGCTCAGCCAACGTGTTCTTCACCACTTCATAGTGGCCGCCGGCTTTTTCTACCGCGCGCCGCAACTGCGTATCTTGTTCAACCGTGATGCCCTGGAACGTCGAGAGAATCACGGTGGACACATTCGCCAGCTCAGAGCGAAGCGAATTCGCCTTCTCTTTCTTCTCAGCCTTCTTCATTCCCATGTACAGCTCCTTCGAATCCCGTTAGGCCGCCGTGGCCATGGCCGCATCGACTTCCGCGTGATCGATCAAAATGCCCGGACCCATCGTCGATGTGAGCGTCACGCGGCGAATGTATTTGCCTTTTGCAGCCGCGGGCTTGGCCTTGGACACAGCGCCCAGAAGCGCCATGGCGTTTTCCGCAAGCTGCGGCGCTCCAAAACTGATCTTCCCGATGGGCGAGTGGATGATTCCCGTCTTGTCGAGCCGGAATTCCACTTTGCCAGCCTTGATTTCTTTCACCGCGCGCGCGATTTCAAACGTAACCGTGCCCGTCTTCGGATTCGGCATTAGACCGCGCGGCCCAAGCACTTTGCCCAAGCGCCCGGCGGACTTCATCATGTCCGGCGTGGCGATGACGGCATCGTAATCCGTCCAGCCGCCGGCGATTTTCGTCACCATGTCTTCCCCGCCGACGAAATCCGCTCCCGCTTCTTCCGCTTCGCGCACCTTTTCGCCCGAGGCAATCACCAGCACACGCTTCGATTTCCCCAGGCCGTGAGGCAGCACAACCGTCCCGCGCACCATCTGGTCCGATTGCTTCGGATCGACGCCGAGATTGATGGCCAGTTCGACCGTCTCGTCGAACTTCACAAAGTGCGCCTTCTTCAGCAGCTCCGCCGCTTCCCCGAGCTTGTATGCGCGCGCTTCCACAAGTTTGCGCGCATTCTGGATTTTCTTTCCGCCGACCTTGCCCATTGCTTCTCCTAACCTTCGACTTCGATTCCCATGTTGCGCGCCGTGCCCATCACCGTGCGCACCGCTGATTCCAGGCTCATCGTATTCAGGTCCACCAATTTCAACTTCGCGATTTCTTCCACCTGCTTGCGCGTAACCTTGGCGACCTTGTTGCGGTTTGGCTCCGGCGAACCCTTCACAATCCCTGCCGCGCGCTTCAGCAATTCCGAAGCCGGGGGCGTCTTGGTGATGAACGTAAAAGTCCGATCGCTGTAAATCGTAATCAGCACCGGAATGATCATGCCTTCCGGCTCTTTGTTCGTCTTGGCGTTGAACTGCTTGCAGAAATCCATGATATTCACGCCCTGCGGACCGAGCGCCGTGCCTACGGGCGGCGCCGGCGTGGCCTTCGCAGCCGGCAACTGCAACTTCACCATCGCTTGAACTTTCTTTGCCATCTTGACTCCCTTGCAACAAACGCGAAAACGCCCAGTTTTCTGCTAGGCGACCTTCTCTACTTGCGCGAAATCCAGCTCGACCGGCGTCGAGCGTCCGAAAATCGTCACGCTTACTTTCAGCGTGCTGCGGTCCGAGTTCACTTCTTCGACCACACCCGTGAAATTCGCAAACGGCCCATCCACGATGCGCACCGACTCGTTGCGGTCAAACGTAAGCTTTGGCCGCGGCTTTTCTGCCGTGGTCGTTGCACGATTTAAAATGTTTTCGACTTCTTCTTCGGTGAGCGGCGTAGGCGTCTGTCCGGATCCGACGAAACCCGTAACGCGCGGCGTGGAGCGCACCACGTGCCACGTGTAGTCGTCCATGTCCATCTCGACCAGCAAGTACCCCGGATAACACATTCGCGGCGAAACGACCTTCTTGCCGCCGCGCACTTCGACCACAGATTCGGTCGGAATAATCATCCGCCCAATCTTGTCCTGCAGACCGAATGCCGCCACGCGCCCTTCCAGGCTTTCTTTCACTTTGTTCTCAAAGCCCGAATAGGTGTGAACGATGTACCACTGCTTGGCCATGCCGCTTCCTTGCTCAGTGCTTAAAATAGTTGAGTACCACCGTTTCCAGCCGGCTGAACACGCTATCTGTCAACAAAAAGAACAGTCCAAAAAAAGCCACAGTAACGATCACGACGCCCGTCAATGAAATCACGTCCTGCCGCGTGGGCCAGACAACCTTAGCCATTTCCGAGCGCACATCGTGGTAGAACTGCTTCCAGCGGCGCGGAATCGACGTCAACCGCCCGAAGGATGACGCAACCGCGCTCTCCCCGTTTCCTCCGTTGCCGCCACCGTGAATGCTGTCGTCTCTCACCTTGAGCGCTTCTGCCATGGTTTCAATTCGTCCGCCCCAACTTCATATTTTCCGCCCGCCGCCCGCAAAATCTGGCAGGGGAGGAGGGATTCGAACCCCCACATCCGGTTTTGGAGACCGGCGGTCTACCGTTGAACCTACTCCCCTTTACCCTGAGCCCTGCAAAGCTGGGCGAAGGGTTAACTTGCTCCGCGCCTTCCCTCCAAATCTTGCACTCGCTGCAAAAGTGGACTGTCGACCCTTCGTGTGCTTCGCACTCTCAGGGCAAGCCGGCTGTCCACCCAACGTTCCCTAAGCTAGCCAGTACTACGCGTCAGCGCCAATTTCCTACTGCGATTCCACCCTTTCACTTCTTTTTCCCTGCGCCGCGCAGCCTGCGCTGAACCACAGCATTCCGCCCAAATCAACTCAACAGGACGCCGTCTGGCCGTAAACGACGGACCAACTCCCCAATTATGCCGCTTCACTCTCGCTGCAACATCGGTCGCCATTCCCACGTAGAGCGAACCGTCTTTGCAGCGCACCATATAGCAAAACCATTCGCGCTCCGGCCCATCCATAATTCCAAACAAACGCGCGACATTCAAAAAACCGCCTACTTCACTTCCTTGTGCGGCGTGTGCTTCTTGCACGTATTGCAATACTTCGACGTCTCCAGCCGCTCCGGATGCTTCTTCCGGTTCTTCATGGTCGTGTAATTCCGGTTCTTACATTCGCCGCACTGCAATGTGATGATTTCTCGCATCGTTTTCTACCCTTGCGTTACTCGATGATGTCGGTGACGGCGCCCTTCGCTTCGCTCAGGACAAGCCGGCTGTATCCGTGTTTTTGTATCTGCTCTTGCATCATTCCACAATCTCCGTCACTGCTCCTGCTCCCACGGTGTGGCCGCCTTCGCGAATCGCGAACCGCAATCCCTTCTCCAAGGCCACCGGCGTGATCAAACTCACTTCCACGCTCACATTGTCCCCCGGCATCACCATCTCCACTCCCTGCGCCAGCTTCACATCTCCCGTCACGTCCGTCGTCCGAAAGTAAAACTGCGGCCGGTACCCCGTGAAAAACGGCGTGTGCCGCCCGCCCTCTTCCTTCGTCAGCACGTACGCTTCGGCCTTGAACTTCGTGTGCGGCGTGATCGATCCCGGCTTGGCAATCACTTGCCCGCGTTCCACTTCTTCTTTTTCCGTCCCGCGCAACAGCAGCCCCACGTTGTCTCCCGCCAGCGCTTCATCCAGCAGCTTGCGGAACATCTCCACGCCCGTCACCACTTTCTTCACCGTCGGACGGAACCCCACAATCTCCACTTCCTCGCCCACTTTCACTTTCCCGCGCTCCACGCGCCCCGTAACCACCGTGCCGCGCCCGGAGATCGAGAAGATATCTTCGATCGGCATGGCGAACGGCTTATCCACGTCGCGCTGCGGCAGCGGAATGCTCTTGTCCACCGCCTCCATCAGCTCATCGATCGTCTTCTCCCACTTCGCATCCCCTTCCAGTGCCTTCAAGGCCGACCCGCGCACCACCGGAACTTTGTCGCCCGGATATTGATACGTCTTGAGCAGGTCTCTGACTTCCATCTCCACCAAATCGAGCAGTTCCGGGTCCTCCACTGCATCGCACTTGTTCAGAAACACCACGATGTACGGCACGCCCACCTGCCGCGCCAAGAGAATGTGCTCGCGCGTCTGCGGCATCGGTCCATCCGTTGCCGCCACCACCAGAATCGCTCCATCCATCTGCGCCGCGCCGGTGATCATGTTCTTCACGTAATCGGCGTGTCCCGGACAATCAATATGCGCGTAGTGCCGGTTCGCCGTCTCGTATTCCACGTGCGACACCGCAATGGTGATGCCCCGCTCGCGCTCTTCCGGCGCGTTGTCGATTGAATCGAACGCCCGGAACTGCACCTTCGGGTTGTGCTTCGACAGCACCTTGGTGATCGCCGCCGTCAGCGTCGTCTTCCCGTGATCGATGTGCCCGATCGTCCCTATGTTTAGGTGCGGCTTGCTCCGCTCGAATTTTTCCTTCGCCAT
>JASHRL010000068.1 GCA_030037355.1 Candidatus Acidiferrales bacterium
GAGAAGAGAACCGACGGTGGAGTTGCAGCGAATGGAACAGACTGCGGCACGGCTGGTCCCGGATACAACGTGCTCGCCGATCCATTGGCAAGTTGCCCGGTCAATGGTGCGCCGTTCGGCGGAGCAATCTTCGGAGATGCGGTCCGTGCCCCGATTCTGGGCTATGATGGACAGATCGGTGGCGGCGGTCCGCTGACGGGATTGCCGTTCTATAACCTGGACTTGGGCATCAACAAGAACATCAGGATCACCGAGAAGTTCAGCGGCACGATGTACTTTGACTTCACCAACGTCCTGAATCACATGCAACCAAACGACCCAAGCTTTAGCCTTGGTAACCCAACCACATGGGGCGTGTTGGGCGGCGGCGGCAACTTGCAGGGCAACAATCCTCGCCAGTTGCAGCTTGGGTTGAGCATCGACTGGTAGTCTAACTGGCTGATGGCGGGAGGATTCCCGAGGTCCTCCCGCTATTGCCGCTCTTTCGTGCATCAAGCTCCGAAATGTACATCCTGGCCGAACCGTCAACTGCGCAGCGAATTCGCTGTCATCGTTCTCGTGCGTTGCAGCAGTCTGTCGGCTTGTAGTTCGCTCGGGCGGAATGCAGAGGCCTTGATCCATAAATGAGAGAAGAGGTTGGACGCTTACTGGAATCGTTTAGAATCGGGCCGTCTTTGCTGAAGGCGGCATTGCGCCAGTTTCCTCGGCAGATGTGGCGCTACCGTCCCCGTCCGGATCGCCCCAGTATTCATGATATGGTCGTTGAACTCGCGGAATCGGAGGCGAGTCTTTACGTGATGTCCCGGCAATGGATCATTCAGCCGGGCGCCGCACTGCAGGAAACGGCGGGCCGGTCCCGGCCGCGGCCTTCCTTCTTTTTCGATCAAACCGTTCTAGAATCGCTGAAGATAATTTCTCATCTGAGAAGGTCGACGTACAAGCTGCTTTGCAACCTGCCGGATCATTGCTGGGACTATACGGCGGTGCATCCGCGGGACGGCTCGATTGCTCTGAATCAGTGGCTGATGGGGCAAGAGCGGCATATTCCCGCACTGGTAGAACAGATGCGCGCCAACTACGATAGTTGGGTCAAGATGCATCCGGCCAAGAAGTTGAAATCCTCCGACGGCCTGGAGAATTCGGCAGAATCCTTGGAGGTCAAGTAACCGTATCGCCGGACTGGCTCCGTCGGCTTGAACAGTTCGAGGCACACATCTGCGTTACTCGCGCCCACGAAAAGCTGTAGCCGAGAGGCACGAAGCTTTAGTACATGTGAATCACAAAATCTCGGGAGGTTCGTTCCATGTACACCTTCTCGGGTGCGGCGCATTGGGCAACCATACTTTGACCGCAAACGAATCGTCCGCAAAAACCCAGCATCAGACTGTTGTCTGGGCGCTCAGCGCAGCCGCCCGCATAACGTTGCGTACGAGATTCGAAGCGGCTCTCGCGATTTGGCCGTTGCCTGAAGACGGCGCTGGGTCGCATGAGACAAACAAAAACGCGTCTATGGTCATCGTTTGCATCGTTCAATGGCATGCTTCTCCTCAGAGAGAAAATCTGCAAGCATTCTTTGATGGACTCCTTGGCGATTCGGCGGCACTGCCGGCAGCATGGTTGATTCAGGCATGTTGACTCAAGCCAAGAAGGCCGCGCCTCCTTCTGCATCAGACCCACACAAGCTATCTCGCAAACAAACCACAAGAATTGCCGTAAAGACACGGGAAGGCGGAGTTCTTTTCATCGCTCCGGCCGACGTATTCGCAGTCGTAGCGCAGGGCAACTATGTGATGTTGCAGGGCGAATCCGGATCACATCACATGCGGGAATCGATTTCCGTGATGGAGGGAAAGCTGAAGCCGTTCGGCTTTGTTCGCATCCACAGGTCCGTGCTGGTGAACAAATTTTGGGTTGAGGAAATTCGTCCTGACGGACCCGGAAAATACTTGCTGCGTTTGAGAAACGACAGAGAGTTCAACGTCACGCGGACCTATAAGCAAAATCTCAAGTCGCTCGCCGAACTCTGGCTCGGGAACGGCGCCCTGCATGACGCGTGATTGCCCTCCGGTTTCACAAATCGAGTGTGCTTGGGATCTATGGTAGGCCCGTGCGGGCTCGAACCGCAGACCTCTACCGTGTCAAGGTAGCGCTCTAACCAACTGAGCTACGGGCCTATTTTTCCTAACTCGATTCTAGCACCATCTCCGCCTCGCCGCGACGCTCTCCGCACCGGTTATCTTTCACGTTGCGCGTTCCACCACCACCGCAGTCCCATACGCCAGCACTTCCGTCACGCCCTGCATGATTTCATTCGCATCGTAGCGCACGCCGATGATCGCGTTGCCTCCGCGCTCAGCCGCGTGTTCCATCAGTAGTTCCAGCGCATCCTCGCGCGTCTTCTCGCACATGTCCGTGAAGAGAGTGATGTTCCCCCCGACAATCGTCTGCAACGAGGCGCCGATGTTCCCAAATATGCTCCGCGACCTCACAATGATTCCACGCACCAGCCCCACCGTTCGCACGATTCGGTAGCCCGGAAGCTCAAACGCATTCGTCACCATGTTTGTGTCCACTCGCCCGTTCACCGTTGCCTCCTATGCGGTTGCGACAAAACTCGATGTCTCATTCCTCTCGCGTAGCTCAGTGCTGCACCACCGGAATTTCCACGTTCGACGGAAACTCCTTGCTTCTATAGATCCGCTGTGTCGCCTTGATGTAGTCGCTCGCCTGCGCCTTGAAAATATTTGGCACAAACTTCTGCGGGTTCCGGTCGATGATCGGGAACCACGTGCTCTGCACCTGCACCATAATCCTGTGCCCCTTCAGGAAGCAGTGGCTGTTGGTATGCAAATCGATCGTGTATGGCGTCACTTTCCCCGGCGTGATCGGTTCTGGATTTTCGAAGCTGTTGCGGAATCTCCCTCGGAAGACTTCATCGGCAATCATCAGCTCATATCCGCCCATCGACGGCTCCGGCTCATATTTTTCCGGATACACGTCAATCAGCTTCGCAATCCAATCGCTGTCGCTTCCGGTCGTCGAGGCGTACAAATGAGCCACAATATCTCCCCCCACGCACACATCGCTGTCGAGCGGCCCCGTCGACCAGTTCACCGTGTCCGGCCGCGAATCCACGAATCGCTGATCCTCCACGAGCCATGTATACCAGTGGCTTCCCGGCCCGTACGTTTCCTCAATCGGCCGGTGCCGGTAGGGAACCGGATGCGCCGGGTCGGAGATGTAGCTGTCGAATGCACTGGCGCTAGTTTCCTGCGGCGCGTCAAACGACAGTTTTCCGTGCGCGCCAAAATACAATTTCTCCTCCGTCACGTTCGTAGTCGGCGGCCACGCATCGTAGTCCACCCACTTGTTCGCACCCGTCTCGAAAGTCCGCACTTTCTTAAACGGCAGCTGGCTCTTATCTTTCAGCCAGTACGCAAACCACGGCGCCTGCACATCCGCGCGAAAATCCTTGCTCGTCGGCTCGCCAAACTGAATCCGTCCCAGGCTGTCACCGTCGCTCCGCGCCCATCCGCCGTGATTCCACGGCCCCACGACCAAATAGTTGAAATGATTCGTATCGTTTTTCTCCAGCGTCTCGTAAATCGTCACCGGCCCGTAGAAATCCTCCTGATCCCACCATCCCGCCACGTTCAAATCCGGCACGCTCAGATGCATGTCCTTCAGATAGCCGTAGAATGCTTGCGTCTTCCAGAAACTATCGTAGTTCGGATGGTTGACGAAGTTCTCCCACGTCGGCAACTCTCCGTGCAGATAATTTTTGTCCACGTTTCCCAATGGCCCGAGCGCCAGATACCATTCGTACGTGTCGTACTTGTCGAACTGAAAAGTAAAATTCGTTTTTCCCGTCTCCATCATCGCCGCGTACTCGAATCCGTAGCTCAGTCGGAACGCGCCGTTGTGGTGAAAATCGTCGCCCAAAAACATGTCCGCCGGCGACGCCTGCTCCGACACGGCCTTCAGCGCCGGATGCGGTTCGAGCAGCGCCATCGCCGTCAGCCATCCGCCGTAGGAAATCCCCAACAAGCCTGCGCGCCCGTTGTTGTTCGGCACATTTTTCAGAAGCCAGTCGATCGTGTCGTATGTGTCCGTGCCTTCGTCGATCGATTTCGGGTCCTTCCGGTTGCGCGCCGGCCTCTGCATCACAAATTGCCCCTCCGAGCCGTATCGCCCGCGAATGTCCTGCATCACGAAGATGTAGCCTTCCGGAATCATCTCCTGATAAATCCCGAAAAGCCGGCTGTAGCCGTTCGCGTCGTCGTTCGTGCCGTAGGGCGTGCGCGTAATCAGAAAGGGCAGCGGCCCGCTCGCGTTTTTCGGTGCGTAAATTTCCGTGTGCAACTTCACGCCGTCGCGCATCGGAATCATCACGTCCTGCTTCGTGTAGAGCGCGCTCACGTCAATCAGTGCCGCCCCCGCGCCCTCCTG
The DNA here is from genome assembly GCA_030037355.1 of Candidatus Acidiferrales bacterium. Lineage (GTDB taxonomy): Bacteria > Acidobacteriota > Terriglobia > Acidiferrales > UBA7541 > DAHUXN01. The sequence goes on from JASHRL010000068.1 coordinate 4,450, forward strand.
CGCCCGCGCCTCGTTGCCGCCACGCAACGCAATGCCCAGCGCCGCAACTCCCACCGCGGCACACACCGCTACGGCCCATTTCGCAGTTTTCATTTCTTTTCACCCCCGCGTGACGCAGAGATTAGCACAACTCCCCAAGATTACTGTCCGCCGCCCCTTGTCGCCTCGTTCTCGTTTCCGTTGCGCCTCGTTTCTTCGAGCAACACCTTCCGGTTCTCCCTCAAGTCCCTCCCGCTTCGCTCCGTCGGATACGGCACATCATCTCCCACAAGTCCGTACCAAATGATCCGGTTGAACTTCTCCGGATCTACATGATCCTCAACCGAAAAATCCATCCCCTTCGTCTTTTCCGCCCAGTACGCCGCATCATGCCGAGGCTTCGCATAAACGCCGCTCTGCGCCGCTCCAGCTCCCGCCGCCGCACTACCAATCGGCAACTGCGTGCTGCGCAGCACGTCCGGCACAATCGCCGTGTACGTCCACGGCTTGTACTCCGTCGTGAACACGTCCGCCATCGGCTCCGCCACCGCATCGTTGATTCCCATCGGCTTCATGCCCAGCACATCCTCGATCGTCCACAGCAGATTCACCGTATCGTAGTGCGCCGATACCACTACGCCCTGCTTCACGTAAGCGCCCGCAATCAGCACCGGGCTGCGATGCGCATCCACGTGGTCCGGCCCGTTCTGCGCGTCATCCTCCACGATGCAAACAATAGTGCTGTTGGCAAACGGGCTGTGCGCCACCGCTTCGATCACTTTCGCAATCGCATAATCGTTGTCGGCCATCTCTGCTTCCACTGTGCCGGTCCCGTCAATCGCGTCGCCAAACTGGCCGAGATGGTCACGCATCAGCCTTATAAATTCCAGATTCGGCATTTTCCCGCTCGCCACATAGCCATCAAACTCGCGCTTCCACTCCACGTACCGCCAGTAATCCGGCAGCGCTAAATCGAATCCGCGAAAATAAGGATCGGTCACGGGTATCAACGCCGCTTTAAGTGCAAACGCCACCCTCGTCTTCGTTTTGTACGGCTCGCGAATCACCGGAATCAGTCCTTTTTTCGCTATCGTCGCGTCGTAACGCTTGTCGTCCAGAAAAAATCCATAATTCCGCAGCGTCAGCTTCGCGCGCAGCGCCGCATCCCAGAGATATCCCGTGCCCGCGTCGCCGCCCGGCCCGTCCGGCGCCTCGACGTCATTCGTCCCCGGCAGCAGATCGTCATCATCCGGCGTATCAGGATTGTCCTTCCGCCGCGCGCTCGGCGACGCGATACCAATATCGATATTGCGGTCCTCGCCTTCGAAATCGTAGGACAGGCCTCGCCCCGCATAATAGATGGGCACTTCGTTTTCCACGAAGTCCGTAGCCCGCGCTGCCGTCGACCAGTTCCACCCGTTTCCGCTCACTTCTCCACTGCAATAAAAATTGTCCAGGTCCACGAACTGCTGCGCGATCTGGTGATGATTTGGACTGAGCTTCTGCCCCAGCACCGCCAGCTTCGGGTCGCCATTGCCCACTGGCAAATCTCCGAGCACCTGATCGTACGTGCGGTTCTCCTTGATGATGTAAATCACATGCTTGATGTGCTGCCGCAAGAACGCCATGGTTTTTTCGTTCGCTGCGCGCTGCGCGTCCGTCTCGTAGTGGTTGTTCTCCGCCACTTGTTTCGTCAGTTGCGCCAGCTCGTCCGCTCCCGGCGTCGGAATCGCCTCGAACCCGCCTTTGCTCAATTGCAAAATGTATTCGTTCTGCGCGTAACAATTGTCCAGCGCGTCGCCTTTCTTTGACGTGGTGTTCCGGCAGCCCCCCGGATTCGGCCCCGGCACGCTTTTTGTGTCCAACACGTACAGCGTCTTTCCATCGTTGCTCACGCTCACCGAACTCGGATACCACCCCGTCGGTATCAGCCCTGCCGGTTCGCCCACGTTCTGATGCCCCGCCGGGCCGGTGAAGACCAGGTTCTTTACCGCCGACAGAATGCCCTGAATGACTGCAACCGAATTCGCGCCGCCATTCGTCACGTATAATGTCTTTTCATCCGGCGAAAGCGCCAGCCCATTCGGATTGCCGCCCATCAGCCGCCCCGGATTCGCAAAGATCGTCTTCGGCGCTGTTGTGCCCACTGTTCCTTCCAGCCCGTTTCCGTTTGTGTTAATGACTGCCACTACGTCATCGCTGGGAAGCACGGCATACAAGAATTTTTGCTCCCGATCCAAAATCATCTTCGTCGGCTCGCCGGGCACAGCGATCCGCTTCGTCACTTTTGGTGTGCCCGCAACATTCACCACCACAATCTGCCGGTCCCGTGGGCTCGACACGTATGCCGTATCATTCCCCTTCGTCACCACCCAGAACGGATACTCCCCGCCCGGCACTCCTTTCTGCTTTGGGTCGCTCGCTCCGGGACGCAAATCCAATTCCGCAGTTTTGCTCCGTGACGCTATATCCACCACGCTCACCGAGTCATTCTCGAAATTCGCCACCACCAATTGCTTTCCATCTGCCGTCACGCCAATTCCCGCCGCTGCCGGCTTCACGCCGATGCCCAGCCCGTGCTTGTGTCCAAGCACAATCGCCGGCGCAGCTTCGGCCCACTGCCCACTCTGCTTGGCAAACACGTGAACGTCATCGTCCACGCCGCCCGCCACGTAAAATTCCTGCCCATTCGGATTCCACGCGATTCCATCAAATGTATTCGCCACTTGCAGCGCTTGTGTTTTTTGCGGGCGGCCCTGCGAAACATCGAA
>JASHRL010000069.1 GCA_030037355.1 Candidatus Acidiferrales bacterium
ATCGCGGTAATTGTAGGATTTGTGTTTTACGTTCTTGCGCTCTATTGGGAGCGCTTGCTGAAACAGCATTCCCAGGCCATTCGCGTTCTCTCCGAACGCGTCGAGATGCTCGAGGAAATGGAAGACCCGCGCTTCCGGCGAAAAGTGGGAGATTCCACTCCGTCGCCCCTCGAACAGGTTTACATCTTCAGCTTTCGGCTGGCTGAGCGATTTTGGCCGGAAACGGTCGGCGCCAGCGCAGAGCAGCTCCGATACATCCGCGAGAACGGGAATTTTCTCAGCTCCGTGAAAATCCAGCGCTGGCGCAGCCACATAGCCGTGACGCTGAGCGAACTTTTGCCGCAGAGCCAATCGGCGCGCTGGCAAACCCGCGTCGTGGATATTTACCCCACGAAAAACTCAGCCAGTTCGACCGTGCTCTGGGAGCTGCATCTTGAGCCTGCGCTGAACTCGCACTGGTCGGAATTGCCACCGATGCTGGAATTACGCTACGAAAATGAGTCGCTTGTGCTCCGCGCGAGGCATTGCGAACCGGGCGTTCGCGTCGAAGGGAACGTACTAACGCCCACGGCCGAGAAAACAATCTTCCAGGTTCCACTCGACCCCGAAGCGCTCGCGGAATATCGCGTGTCGGAAGACGCCGCCGAGCATTCCGCGAACGCCGGCGAGGCCGCAGATTCCTGGCTGGCGTTTTACCGCTTTCAGGACGAGCACCTGGGCGTCGATTGGCAGCTCTGCGTGCGCGATCTGGACCGCAAAGCGGTCTGGGAGCGATGGAACGTCGTCGAGCCGTGGCAGACGCGCCGCGTCTCGTAGCCAGCGGCAGCGCCATCACGAGCATTGTGGAAAAGCCGCGGCCTAAGAATCCGCTCGACTCGAAAAGCGCCCGCCCGTGAGCAGTCCGCGAAGGCCCATCAGAATCAATCGAGGCTGGCTGACGCACACGCGCCAGAGAACTTTCAGCGCTTCGTCGCGCGAATAACGGCTTAGCGAACGCTTGGCGGGAGCGTTGAGCGAATCGACCAGACGGCTGTAGTCATCTTGCGTGAAGCGGTGCATCGCGCGGCGCACGAGAAGATGCAAATCGAGTTCGCGGCGCAACTGCCGTAACTCCGCGCTCGAGCCGCCGCGCAGAATCGCTTCCGCGACACCCGCCGCGCCGCGTAAACCCGTGACGATTCCCCCGACGGTGCTCACTTTCACCTGCGCCGCCGCATCTCCGACGAGGAAAATGCTTCCGCCGCCTAGCTTCTTTCGGACGGGTACCCAGCTGCGATACACCGGGATTCGCGCGCCTTGAAAACTGATGGCTTCGAGTTTCCGTTTTAGCAGGAACGCTTCGAGATGCTTTCGCGCTTCGGAGCCGGCCTCGCCGATCAAGCCAAGCGCGCCGCGGTCCGCAGATTCGGGGATCAGCCAGTAAAAGTAGGGCGTATCGTCAGGAACGAACCAGACGCGCACGGTGTCTGGCGTCATGTCTTTTGGCAAGGGCACGATGGCCTGAACGAGGGGAACCGTTTCGAGTTTTGGCCAGCCTGCGGACTGCGCCACGCGGCTTGCCGCCCCATCTCCGCCGACGACGACGCGCGTCGAAAGGGTCTCCGCAGTTTCTTTTCCCGGCCGCTGCATTTCGAGAGTGATGCCGTTTGCATCCGGCGCAAGGCTGCGAAATTTCCGCGCGAAATCGATTTTCGCACCGGATTCTTGAGCGCGCTCCGCAAGCGAGCGAATCAGTTTCGCGCGCTCGATAATCAGATCGGGCCTGTCCAAGCTGATTGTTGCGGCCCGGCCGTCCGTAAAGAGCTCGAATTTGCGGATTTCGTTGACGATGCTGGCCGATCCCGCATCTTGCAGGAGATCCTTCATGCGGCTGGTGACGATCAGTGTGCGCGCTTCCGGATCAAGCGTTTCGCTTTGCTCGAACACGCGCACGGGCATTCCTTCGCGCGCCAGCAGGAATGCCGTGAAAAACCCGGCAGCCGACCCGCCGACAACTGCGACATCGGGACTCATGGAAATGTTTTCGCGGCGATTCTTCTGCGAATGCTCAGGCGTTCGGGCAGTCATCATCTTTCGCTGGAGTTTTCGTCCTTCGATTGCATCCTGCTCGCACCGGGGACCTGCCGCCAAACTGCCAAGGACACAGAGCGGAGTTGTCAGTATAGCGCAGCATAGCCCGCGCGGAAAACATCGCAGGAAGGAATAGGAATGCAGGGGGCGAAGATGCTCAGAGGGCCGAAGGTGAGCCGTGAGCCTTTTGCTGGCGCTCGTAAGGAGAACGTTCGAGCGCGACGACAGCAATTCCGCCGACGAGGACGACCAGCCCGCACAGCCCACACGTGGCAAACGCAGGGAGGTACGCAACCAACAGCCCCAGCACGCCGAATGTCCCTGCGAGGGCGTACATCACGAGCACAGCTTGTTTGTGACCGAATCCGAGGTTGGAAATCCGGTGCGCTGTGTGATCCTTGCCGGGCGAAGTGAACGGCAATAGCCCGCGGCGCGAGCGCGAGATGGTGATCAGCGTCGTATCGAAGATCGGCACGCCAAGAATCAAAACCGGCAGAAGCCACTCAACGGCGGCATGTCCGCCAACGGGACGCACCTTCAAGCCGAGCGCGGCGGAAAGAAATCCGAGCATCATCGCGCCGCCATCGCCCATGAAAATTTTGGCTGGGGCGAAATTCCAGCGCAAGAAACCCAGCGCAGCTCCGAGCGTCGCAGCTGCGAGTGTGCACACGAGGATTTGCCCGTTGATCCATGCCGCGATCATGAAGAACGTCGCCGCAATCGCGGCAATCCCGGCGCACAGGCCATCCATGTGGTCGAGAATGCTGAATGCCGCAGTGATTCCCACGACCCAGAGCAAAGTGAGCGCCATGTCCAGCGCGCGACCTGCAATTCCGGGAAAAAACGCAGAAAAAATCTGCGCGTGAATTCCAGATGCCAGCAAAATGCATCCCGCCAAAGGCATGCTGACGAAAAGCTTGATTTGATGATGCAGCTTTCCGGAGTCGTCGAGAATTCCCGTTCCCGCCAGAAGTGTCGCGCCCGCGAGGATCGCGAGTATCTCTCCATGCCAGTCATTTTGTACGGTGCTGACGATGGCGAGCAGAAATCCCGCATAAATCGCCGCGCTTCCCAGCAATGGCACGGGCTGAATGTGGATTTTGCGCGCATCCGGCTTGTCGACCATGCCAATGCGCAATGCAAAAGCTCTCACCGGCATCGTCAGGATCAACGAGCCGAGGAGCGCAATCGCAAAGGCAATCCAGATGTGCGAGATCATTCCATCACTCCGAAAAACTCACGGCGCCGCCAGCTTCAGGGCGCATCGCTTCTTCGACGACGCTGACAAATTTTTCCAATTCGTTCTCTCGAGCGTACTTCTCCGCGGCTTCGCGCGCACGCTGCCCCATCGCCGCCAGCCGCCCAGGGTTGCTCTTCAGGGAGTGAATCGCCGCAACAACCTGCGCCGGATCGTCTGGATCCGCCACGACGCCGCAACCCGATGCGCGCACGATGCGCGCCGCGTCCGTTTCTTCCGGAGCGACAACCAAAATGGGCCGGCCTGCCGCCAGAATCGAATAGAGCTTGCTGGGAACCACAACGCCATCCAACCCGCGCCGAATCGTGACGACATGAACGTCGCCCGCGGCCATGACGCAAGGGATTTCCGACACTGGCCGGAATGGCAGGAATTTGACGATCTCGCACGAACGGCTGGCTTCTTCCAGGCGCGCGCGATTTGCTCCATCGCCGACGAAAACCAGGCGGATGCCATTCTGCGGCAGCATTCGCGCGGCATCGATCAGCGTATTCCACGCGCCATAGAAGCCCAGATTTCCGGCGTGGAGCACCACAAACTCAGCCGAGCCGCGAATCTCACGGATGGCCGGATCATCTGGCTGCGCGGGGACAAAAGATGTGGAGGTGCCGTCGCGAACAACGACGACGCGCTGCGGATCGACGCCCTTCGCCACGATGCGATTGCGCATATCATCGCCAAGCACAATGACGCGCTCAGCCGAGCGCAGCGCGCGGCGATGCATGCGCTCCCACATTCCGACCCACGTTCGCGGGCGAACGATTTCGCCGCCGACGGCCATATCCGGATAGAGGTCGCGGATGTTGTAAACGAAAGGAATACCCTTCAGCCTCGCGATGGCCGCGCCAACGATGCCCGCGAACGGCGGGTCGGTCATCGCCAGAACCAAATCCGCTTTAATGGCCAGCGCGCGCGGGAAAGCGAGCGAAACATAGGAGAGATAGTTCGCCACGCGGCGCCGCATGCTCTGGCGTGGAAAAGCCGTCGAGCCGACGCGTTCAACGATCACATTCTTGCCGATCGCATCGCGCCTCAGCAGCGAATACGGATAGCACTCGGTTGGATCGTAGGACGGCCGGCCGGCGAGCACCGTCACTTCGTGCTGCGCGGACAATGCATCGACGACAGCGGCAGCCATCTTGGCCGTCGCCGCAGTGTCAGGCGGAAAATATTCGTTCAGCAATAAGATGTGCACAGCGAGTTCCCAAGTGACTCACGGCGCGTGCTGCTTGCGTGGCTTCGGAAAGCGAGAGAACTTTCCGTTTCGCTCACGACTTATTATTCAACACAGCTGTGGGCGATTCGTCGCTCGAATTTTCGAGCGGTTTCTTCTCAAGCAAGTAGTTTCCCAACACCAGTACATCCATTCTTGTGCGTTCAAAACAGGCTAGGGCTTCTGAGGGCTGGCAAACAATCGGTTCGTTATCGTTGAAAGATGTATTTAGCAGGACCGGGACACCCGTTATGTTACCAAATGCCCGGATCAATCGCCAGTACAATGGATGCACATTTCGATTCACGGTTTGCAAGCGCGCTGTGCCATCCACGTGCGTCGGCGCGGG
>JASHRL010000070.1 GCA_030037355.1 Candidatus Acidiferrales bacterium
CGCCGAAGTGCCGAAAGAAATCGGCGCGATGGTGAAAATGGATCGAGCAGTGGCGCGTATCGGAGAAAGGATTCGCGCAGGTCTGATCAAAGGGAAGGAGTCGCCAGAAGGGATTTTGCGGCGATCGCTTTATCGGATTCGTATGACAGAATCACTGGGGGACGGATTGCGCTACTGGACGCGTCTCTCGACGGCCCCAGCAGAGGCAGACTGGAAAATGATGGACGTTCCGAAACGGCTCGAGTGGTCATACGCGATTTTGCGGCCACTGCGGCTGTGGAGAAAATACCGGTCAGGACCAGCACGCAGCTAGTGCGTTTCGTCCTCTCAATTCAACGCCGAAGGCAAACCTCATCGCGCCGTTCATGATAACCTCCTGCAGTTCTCCATGTTTGCCGACCGAACAAAGTGGAACCTCGAAAGCAATCGGCTGAGCGCGGCTCTCGTGAAGCATCGCGCCGAGGGGAAGCGCGTCATTGATCTGACGATTTCCAATCCGACTGAATGCGGCTTCGAATATGACTGTACGGCGATCTTGGATGCGCTGAAAAACATCTCCGCGCTGCGTTATGAACCAGATGCGCGAGGATTAGAGATGGCGCGGCGCGCCGTGTCGGGTTACTACGCCGAACGCGATGACGAGATTGCGCCGAATGACATGTTTTTGACCACCGGCACGAGCGAAGGCTATTCGTTCGTTTTTCGTTTGCTGTGCAATCCCGGCGACGAGGTGCTAGTCCCAACTCCCAGCTATCCGCTGCTCGATTTTCTTGCGGAGATTCAGGACGTGAAGCTCGTGCGTTATCCGCTCGTCTACGATCACGGCTGGCAGATTGATTTTCACGCGCTGGAAGGTGCTATTACTTCGCGCACGCGAGCGCTGGTGGTTATCCATCCGAATAATCCGACGGGGCATTTTACAAAGCGCGCAGAAATCGTCAGATTGAATGAGATGTGCGTACGACGTGAGATTGCGTTGATCGCCGATGAAGTATTTCTGGACTTCGCGCTGGGCCAGGAACGGCCTGTGAGTTTTGCAGCGAACGCGGCGGCGCTTACGTTTACGATGAGCGGACTTTCCAAGATTTCCGGGCTGCCGCAGATGAAACTCGCCTGGTTGATCGTGAGCGGACCGGAGAGTTTGAAAACACAGGCGATCGCGCGGCTCGAAGTGATTGCTGACACTTATCTCTCGATGAATGCGCCGGTTCAGCTTGCAGCGCCCGTTTTGATGGACCAGCGCCGCGAATTTCAAAGACAGTTGATGGGGCGCGTGTGGAAAAACCTTTCGGAACTTGACCGGCAACTGGCAGCGCAGAAGACCTGCGCGAGAATGGAAATTGAAGGTGGATGGTACGCTGTGTTGCGCGTGCCGGCGACGCGTTCGGATGAGGATTTGGCGATCGAACTGTTGAACGCGAGAGGAGTCTTCGTTCATCCGGGGCATTTCTACGATTTTGCAAGCGATGGCCATCTGGTGGTGAGTTTGATTGCTGCTGCACAGGAATTTGCGGAAGGTATGAACTTACTGCTCAGGGCTTTTTGACGCTGCACAGTTCGGGTTTGAGAAACGATTCAATTGAAGGCGCACGGCGGAGCGGCTATACTGCGCGCCTTGCCTCTTGTGGTGGAGATGAAACGTCTGCTGCGATTCGTTTTCGACCGAGGCGTGGAGGATTCGCCATGATTTTTCCGAAAGCCAAGAAATACTCCGTTGCGATGATGATTTTGTGTTTCGCGTTTGCGCTGGGGTCTTTGGTGACGCGCGCGCAAGAATCGACTGCGCGCAGTAAGGATGGAAAGAAATTGTTCGGAACGGAGGCAGCGTTGCGAGTGGCGCGCGTTTCTTCGCCGCGGATTTCGCCCGACGGGAGTCGTGTGGCGTATCTCGTTTCCGAAACGAAGATGGAAAAGGACGAGCCGGGGAAGACGACAACGCAACTATGGGTCGTGCCCGCAGCCGGACCGGCGAGCGCGGCGCGGCAGTATACGCGAGGCGATAAGAGCGTCTCCGATATCTCATGGTCGCCGGATGGGAAGATGCTGGCGTTTACGATGGCAGCGGGGGACGAGAAAGAAGCGGAGCCGCAAGTGTGGTTCATGTACGCCGATGGAGGCGAGCCGTGGCAGGTGACGAAGCACAAGTCCGGCGTTCGCGGATTCGAATTTTCGCCGGATGGAAAAACACTGCTGCTTGTGGCCACCGAGCTGAAGAGTACAGATGAAGAAAAGCGAGAAAAGGCGAAAGATGATGCCGTGGTTGTGGACCATGATTTCAAGATGGCGCAACTCTGGACATGGGAGATCGCGTCGGGGAACGAAAAGGAATTGACGAAGGGGGATTTTACGGTCAGCGATCCGCGATGGTCACCGGATGGCGCACATATCACATTCACGACAAATCCGACGCCGCGGCTGGACGACAGCAGCCTCCAAACGGCGTGGGTACTCGACGTGGCGAGCGGACAGAAGCGAAAGCTGGTGGACAGCTCGGACTATACGCACACGGCCCGTTGGTCGCCGGATGGGAAATGGATTGCATATCTGAGCAGCCACGGGCTGGACCTCTACCAGATGAATCTTTTCGTCGTGAGCGCGGATGGCGGACAGCCGACGAAGCTGACCGGCTCATTCGAGCTAAATGCCGGCTCGCCAGTGTGGGCGCCAGACGGAAAGACAATTTACTTCAGCACCGAAACGCGCGAATCGATGGAAATTTTCGCGGCCGATGTTTCGGCGGGAACCGTTCGGCAAGTGACGGACAAGCCGGCGGTGATCAGCCTCGACGAAATCAGCGCGAACGGGCAAACAGCGGTCGGAACGTGGACGGATCCGAGCCACCCTGCGGAAGTGTTTTGCTCCGACCTGAATTTTTCTTCTATTGAGCCGATCACGAATCAAAACGCGTGGCTCGCGGATTACGCGCTAGGCGGCACGGAAGTGATTCAGTGGAAGAGCAGCAAAGACGGAACGGAGATCGATGGAATCGTCACGAAGCCGGTGGATTTCGATGCTTCAAGAAAGTGGCCATTTCTGCTGAACCCGCACGGTGGGCCGACGGGAGCGTCGTCGCTGAGCTTCAACCCAACCGAGCAAATCATGGCGGCGAACGGGTATTTGATTCTGGAGCCGAATTTCCGCGGATCATCGGGGCGCGGCGAAAAATTTGCGATGGCGAATCAGAACGATTGGGGTGGCGGAGATTACAAAGATGATATGAGCGGCGTCGATGCGGCGATCAGCCGCGGATGGGCCGATCCAAATCGCATGGGAGCCTTCGGATGGTCTTACGGCGGATTCATGACCTACTGGATCGACACGCAGACGGATCGCTTCAAGGCAATTTCTCCGGGCGCGGGATTGCCGGACCTTTACTCGATGTATTCGCAGACTGACATCCATCGCTATCTCACGATGTTTTTCAACATGAAATCGCCGTGGGATAACTTCCAGGAATATTGGGATCATTCGCCGATGAAGTATGTGGAAGATGTGAAGACGCCGACGATGATTCTGCATGGGCAGGCGGACACGCGCGTGCCGATTCCGCAAGCCCAGGAATTTTATCGGGCGCTCTACGAGCGGCATGTGCCCGTGGAATTCGTCACATACCCGCGCGAGAATCACGGCTTTATCGAGGCACAGCACATTCAGGATCGCTGGCAGCGGTATCTGGTTTTCTTCGGCAAGTATTTGACCAATCCGCCGACGACGGAGCCGAATGACGTGGTCGAGCGCATGAGCAAGGATTTACCGTAAAGCGAGTTTTGCCGACTGGGCGGATTACTATCGGACGAGGGTGGCCCGGCGAATGCGGTCGAGGTGCGGAAACTCTCGATCCAGGTAACGATTTCCTTCGGCGAATAATCGATCCTGATGGCCGGCGCGAATTCCTCCACCGGACGTCTCCCCGTATTCTGAGTTAAGCGCAAGAGCCACATCTAGTCCCGATACTACGCGACCAAACGGCTCGAAGCCCTCTGCGTCATTCGTTTTGGAATTGTTGCCCAGGTTGATGAACACCTGCGTCGAGCGACCATTCGCGACCGCAAAGGCAAAAGCGACTGTGCCGACGGCGTTGGGGATGCGATGGGGATCGTCGGGAATTGTGTGGTTGCGCCAAACAGCGGAGATAGCCGGATCGCCATTGATGCCGAATTGCGCCCACTTTCCCTTGATGACGCGGAAAAATCGCGTGTCGTCGTAATAGCCGAAGCGGATGAGATTGTAGAAGCGGTCAGCGCCGTGCGGCGCCCAATCGCGATGAACTTCGATGAGGATAGGGCCCTTGTTCGTGTCCAGCCGAACGCGAAAGAGTTCCGGAGCGCGCTGGTTCCAGGCCCGCGCGTTCGGGTTGAGAAGCATCGCTCGGTTCGCGACCGGCAGCGCCTGGCCGGAGGCGACGGTTGGAAACGCCGCGCTGGCGACCGTCACTCCGACCGCGAGGATGAGCGCCTGCATGGTTTGTTTTCGGATCATAAAGTCAGTACAGAGGTTATATCAGATGGCTGGAATCGAATGCCACGAGCAAATGACAGCACTGTGACGTGGGCGCAACATTTCCGTCCTATGGGCGCCCTGCATCTTTTGGAACTAATTTCTTCCCATGGCGAAATACCCGGAGGAGGGGTGTCGCCCTGTGGTTTTGTGCGCCCGAGAAGTTACGATTTTTAGGTCAATGAAACATCCCACGCGGCAGAGGAACGCATCGGAGGAATAGATGGCAACGAGACAACGGCGAGCTTTTTTCTGTTTCTTGGGGTTCGCGCTTCTCATTTCGGTCGCGTTTTTTCTCGAACAGATGCACGTTCACGTGGTTCGTGCACAGGATCCAGTGGAATCCGTGACCGTCGGAGATGCTTCGCGAACGTTTGTCGTGCATCGCCCGCAGGGATACGACCCAAAGCAGCACTATCCGGTCGTAATCCTTCTGCACAGTTTGAATCAGGACAGCAACGATATGGCGCGTCTGTCGCATTTCAACGAAGTGGCGGACCGCTACGGAATCATTGCCGTTTACCCTGATGCCGTGAACCGTTGGAATGTGGGGGTTGCGCTGCAACAAGCCGAGCAACAACAACCGAGGCGGCGAGGGATGGGTGGCCGAGGGGGAGGCGTCTGGTTTCCTGGTGGAGGCTATCCGGGCGGTGGATGGCCGGGCCAAGGCGGAGGCCAAGGGCAGGGGCAAGGTCAGGGCCAAGGACAGAATCAGCAGCAGCGACCGAAGCCTGCGGACGATTTAGCATTCTTCAACGCGATGCTCGATAAGCTTTCGACGGAATACTCGGTGGATAGCGCGCGAATATACGCCACGGGGCTTTCCGATGGCGGTTTCATGGATTTCCGGATGGCTTGTTCGATGGCCGACCGCATCGCAGCAATTGCACCAGTGGGCGCAGAGATGCCCAAATATCTCTTCTGCGCTCCCGGCCGGCCCGTCCCTGTGTTGATGATCAACGGGACGTCAGACCCGGTTGTTTCGTACAACGGAGGGGGCGGCCGCACCGGGTCGTACTTGCGGTTATCGGCGGTGGAAAGTGCAAAGGATTGGAGCCAATTGGATGGTTGCGGGGAGAAGCCTCAGAACTCGACTTTGAAGCCCACGGCGAAGAAGGGCATGGAAACGCGCGTGGAAGCCTATGGAGGATGCCACGATGGAGCGACGGTGACGCTCGATAGTATCGTGGGCGGCGGGAATACATGGCCGGGTGGCGAGCAGTATTTGGATGAAAAAACCATCGGCAAGACGAGCCAGGATTTGAATGCCGACGAAGTCATCTGGAAGTTTTTTCAGACGTATCACATGCCGCCGCCCGCCTCTGCGGCTGCCGCTTCGCATTAAATCCCGCCGAATGAGGACATTCCTATTCCGCAGATAGGAAGATTTCATTTCGTCGGTTTTAGTAGCTGATGCGCGAGGAAAGCATCAGAAGCTGCAAGCTCAGGAGCACGAGGCATGACGCGAGAATCAGGCTTCGAGGCATTCGCGTCTTCCACATCCCGGCTGCATAGAAGAGAGTCAACCCGAGAAGCACGAGCAACTGCAGCCACCAGTCGTTAATAGCACCGAGCCAAGATTGTTTGGATCCCCAACTGAGCAAATCCCATCCAATCTTTTCGGGAAGAGCCATGAATCGCATCACGCATCTCGCCCAGACGCCATTTGCCGAGATTCTTCGGTTTGATCATCCGGTGGAAACGGAGCATCGGGACGAATCCGCCGAAGCGGCAGAGTGCTACGCAGTCAACTTTGTCGAGCGAGGCGCGTTTTCGGTTGTGCGACGCAAGGAAGTTTGGGAATACGCTGAAAATGATGTGCTTCTCTCTTTGCCGAAGGACCCACGGGCCTTTTGGCATCAGGATCCGTATCCTTCGGATGTTTGCCTTTCAGTCCACTTTGCTCCGGAAGTTGTCGAGCGCACGCTTGGAGCTCTCCCAGATCGTTCAGGCTCGCCGCGAATCGCAGCTTGCGACAGGACGATTTTCGAGCGGTTCCGGCTGGAGAGCGCTCTGGGGAGCAGAGAAACTCTCGCGATTGAGTGCGCGACGCTGGCCCTCATTCCTGCGCTCTTCTCCAGCGAACAGCAATGGAAGGGCACTCTCCACAGAAGCGCGCGATTTTCGCACTATCTAAGGCGAATCCGCGATGCGACGGAATTCCTGGATACGGAATTTGATAAGCGTCACACTCTTTGCGCGCTGGCGCGCGAATTCGCCATGAGTCCCTTTCACTTTTCGAGGATTTTCAAGGGGCTGACGGGCCGTTCGCCTCACCAGTATCTCCTGGAAGTAAGGCTGCTACGCGCCTCGCGGATGCTTCGAGAAGGCGACACCGTGACGAATGCCGCGCTCGAAAGCGGATTCGAGAATCTGAGCCACTTCATACGCATGTTTCGAAGGCGTTTTGGGGTGTCGCCGGGGGCTTACAGGGCCCCATCGGCGAAGTCCGCGCGGCCGCCGCGCAAACACGTTGTCTGACCGAGAAAAACTCAGAGGTCAGATTCGTTTCGTCAGCGCTTGCTTTCCGCCATCCGCTGGGCGATAAACTTTGCGCCCAGTTGCCATGTCTTGCCCCCATCCGTGGAAGATTCGCCGAGCCATACGAAAGAATCGGGCTTAATGTCCGTGAATGTCCAGCGAATATAGGAGCCATCGTCGTCGAGACCTTGCTGAACGATATCGTTTCCGATTTTTCGGGCCGTGATTTCGGTTCGATCTTGAGTGACGGGATTGAACCAGAATACGCGCCAGGCATTAATCTTGGGATCGTAAATTCGCAGTGAAGTCCCATACCGGTTATGTTCTTTCGGCGTGGCCTCGTTTCGTTCAGAGAGGCGAGGAACGATCCAAACATCCTGCATGGCGCGGCCTTCGAGCACCCAAGAAAAGTGCCACTCTCCCTTGCCGGCCCATTTCGCGCCATCGGGCGTGTAATCGTAGACATCAACTGCCCAGTCGCCGACCAGCCAGTCGAAGACGGAAGCTGCGGATTTGGGCATCTGTGGCGAAGGGCCACTGGAAGTCAGGGCATGCGCAAAGCTTGAACGCGTTTGGGCAGAGGCCATGTTCGTTCCCCCCAGAAAGAGCAGCCCTGTCGCGCAAAGAAGGGCTGCTCTGATGATCTGGCCGCCGAGCCGTTCTGATTGGCCAGTTCTCCAGCAAATGATTTTCAATTTTTCTCCTGTTACTATTCGCTGTGTCGCAGTTCTCACATTGGCTTGCGAGTCAGATGAAAAACGTTTGTCCCCGTTTTCCCATCATGAACGTAGCGCCATTTCTGGGTCTGATGGTCATTAAATCGCGGGCTGGCCAGTTTGTCTGCCAGAAGGCGCGTTTGGATTTGCCCATGGCCTCCTGGCAGTCAGAAGAGATAGCGCTACCGGGACAACAGCCAGTCTCAGAACCTTCATCATGACTTCCGAAGGGAAGATACCTGCGCGCCGAAGTCAAAGACTTGCACTTTCTTGCTAATCTTCGGTAGTGCTTTCCGCCGATGGTATGTGGCTTGCCTTTCGCTTTTATCGCGGATGGTCTAGTTAGGGGGCGGTGCGTCTTCTCAGTGCGGAGTCTGAACGCACGGGAGATTGGAGATTTGCCAGTTCAGCAAAACGAGAGTACACTTCAAACCCGATTGCAACCGGATCTCACTTCGACACGTCTCATGGAACTTTGAGGGGCCGCATTTAGCCTTCCAGAGGTTGGTTCGGCGGGAAATTTGTGAAGACTAGGAACCGATTCCGAGTCGCGGCTTTCGCGGCGCTGATAGCCGTACTGTTGGTTTTCTGTGCGACGGCGGGCGCAATTTGGCATCATCACTCATCGTCCACTGCGGAGACTACTTGTCCGATTTGCCATCTTGGACATCAGCCTTACCAGCAATCGGTGACTTCACAATCGACACCTGTGCCTTTAGTCTCCAGGGCACAGCCAATTCCTGTAGAACCAAGCTTGATTTCCAGCCTTTTCTCTTACCACATTTCGACCCGCGCTCCGCCCTACTTCTCTTTAGTCTGCTTCTCTTTAGCTTGATTGAGCGCATTGCGCTCGACTACCCGCACATTCATGCGGAGGAATCCCGATGCAACACTATGTATCTCGCTCGTTGGTATTGTTATTTGCTTTGCTTGGTGCGACTGCGCTGGCGCTTGGCCAATCGACAGGGTCGCCAGTGCGGATCACCCTCGATGAGGCGGTCCAGTTCGCGTTGGCGCACAATCATGCGTTGCAGGCGGCTCGATCGGCGATCGTCCAAAGCCAGGATGAGGAAACAACGGCCAATCTGCGGCCAAATCCTGTATTGGGCGCGGACGTCATCGGCTTGCCTATTACTCCCAACGAATTCACCTCTAGCAATATTGACCAGACGGAATTTGACGCGGGCCTCAGCTATCTCTTCGAACGCGGAAAGAAGCGCCAGAATCGTCTGAAGGCGGCGCAGGACATCACTGCACAGACCAGGTCCACGGTCTCGGATAACGAAAGAAATCTCACCTTCAATGTTGCCTCGCAGTTCACCAATGCACTGCTGGCCGAGTCGACGCTTAGCTTCGCTCAACAGGATCTGGATAGCTTTCAGAAAACTGTTGCCATCAGTGAAGCCCAGTATAAGGCGGGCGCGATGAGCGAGGGCGACCTGCTCAAGATTAAATTGCAGCTCTTGCAGTTTCAGACGGACGTGACCGCAGCAGAGCTTGGCAAGCAGCAGGCTCTCGCCGCGCTGCGCCAGCTTGTCGGCTTCGAATCTGTTCCCATTGACTATGACGTTGCAGGCCAACTGGAATATGAAAAAGTGTCGGAAAATTTGGAAGGCCTACAGGCGCTGGCAATCAAAGACCGGCCAGATTTGCGGGCCGCGCAACAGGGGATCACGGCCGCGAAGAGCCAATATGTGCTTGCTAAGGCAGACGGCAAGCAGGACATCACCGGAACGCTCAACTACACGCACATCACGGGCTATAACTCAGTTTCCGTTATCTTCAGCATGCCGCTGCCTATCTTCGACCGGAATTAGGGCGAAATCGCGCGAACCAGTGCGGCCATCTTCCAAGCGCACGAAACTGAGGCCGAAGCCTCC
>JASHRL010000009.1 GCA_030037355.1 Candidatus Acidiferrales bacterium
AGTGCGACGATGGGATCGACTTCCGTCGCGCGGCGCGCGGGGATGTAGCACGCCGCAAGCGCGACGAGCGTGAGCAGCACCGCGACGGCGATGATCGTCACCGGATCGTTGGGCCGCACGCCATAAAGCATCGAGCTCAGGTAATGCGTCACGCCGAGCGCCGCGCCGATTCCCACCGCAGCGCCCACCAGCGCGAGCACGATTCCCTGCTTCACCACCATGCGCAGCACGTCGCCTGCCTGCGCGCCGAGCGCCATGCGAATGCCGATTTCGCGCGTCCGCCGCGAAACTTCATACGAAAGCAAACCGTAAAGCCCGATGCACGCAAGCACGAGCGCGAGCAGGCCGAAAAAGCTCGATAGCCGCGCGATCAGCCGCTCTTGAAAGAGCAACCGGTCGATCTGCTCCGACTCAGTCGTGACGCTGAATAGCGGCAAATTCGCGTTTACCTCCGCGACGACTTTGCGAATCAGCGGAAGCAGCGCCTGCGGATCCGCCGCCGTGCGCACTTCGAACGATGCGCCGCCGCGCCGCTGCGGCTGATACATCATGGCGTGAATATCGCGCCGCAGGTCACTGTATTTTGTGTCGGCGACAATGCCGACGATTTCGTAGCCGGGGTTCGCCGGGCCGTTCGCATCGGCTGGCGCCTCGCCAAATTGTTTGCCGAGCGGATTCTCCTTGCCCAAATATTTTTCGACGAACGCCTGATTCACAATCACTGGCGTCGGCGCGGAACTGGGCGTCGCGCTGCCATTCGTGTCTGCAACAGCGTAATCCGAGGCATAGAAGTTGCGCCCGGCGAGAAACGGAATGTGCAGCGTGTCGAAGAAATCCGGTCCGACCCACAAAACATCCGCCTCGGACACCTGATCCTGCGGCGTGCCCGGCCAGTGGAAACCGGTGATCATCAATCCGCCGCTCAAAAGCGGCATCTGCGAGTAACTGACGGCCTTCACGCCCGGCGTCGCCGCCAGACGTCCCTGCAAATCGCGATAAAAGCTGTCGATCTGCGTGTCCTTGTAGCCCGCGAGCGTAGGATCGATCCCGAAGATGATGATGTTGTGCACATCGAAGCCTACATCCACGCTGCGCAGATTTTCCAGCGTGCGCACCAGCAGCCCTGCGCCAACCAATACGACAATCGCCAGCGCCACTTGCGCCACCACCAGTCCATTGCCCAGCCTGAAAATGCCGAACCATCTCCCGCCGCCCGCGTGTCCGCCGCTCGACGAGCCCCCCTCGCCTTCTTTCAGCGCGGGCGTCAAATCCACGCGCGCGCCGCGCAGCGATGGCGCAATGCCAAACAAAATTCCTGTGAACAGCGAAACCGCGATCGTAAATCCGAGCATGCGCGTGTCCACGCCCAGCGCAAACGCCAGCGGCCGCGTCTGATTGCTCGAAACGAAGGACACAATCGCGTGCGCGCCCCAGTACGCGAAACAAATTCCAAGAATTCCGCCGAGCACAGAAAGTAAAACGCTTTCCGTCAGAAGCTGCCGGATGACGCGCGTGCGTCCGGCTCCGAGCGCCAGCCGCACAGCAATTTCCTTTTGCCGCGCCGCTGCGCGCGCCAGCATCAGCCCCGCGACATTGGCACATGCGATCAGCAAAATGATTCCCACGGCCAGCATCAAAACGTAAAGGGGATCGGAGAATCGCCCGCGATCGCCATTCAAACCGCTCTGCGCAGACACAAGCGTAATTCGCGGATCGTCGGAAGCGTTCGATAGCGTGCGCGGTCCATGGTTGGCCGATTCCGCTGTGTTCGCGCCGTTCGGCCCGCCCGCGGGCGCTCCTGGCTGCGGCCCGCCGATGATGACCGGCTTATTCCCCGCCGATTGCGCCATCTGTCCCGCGACGCCTGCCGGAGCCGGTCTACCAGTCTGGATCATGCCCTTTCCCGGCGCCATTTGCTGCGGCCCGCCGATAATCACTGGCTTATTGCCCGCGGATTGCGGCGCTGGGCTCATGCCGATGGGAGCGTTTCCGCCTCCACCGCCCGGCGGTGGCCCTCCGACCATGCGCATCACCATTCCTCCGCCCGCCGGCCCTCCCGGTCCGCCCGGGCCTCCGCCCATCGCGCCGCCATTAAAGAGCGGCACCGCGCCATGAATCATTTCGTTGTAGAAAAGATTGCTCACCGCGGTTTGCGTTTGCGCCGCCGAAACATCAGGCTTCATCCGCCCGATAATCGTGAGCCACCATGTCGCGACATCGTC
This sequence comes from Candidatus Acidiferrales bacterium, assembly GCA_030037355.1. GTDB lineage: Bacteria > Acidobacteriota > Terriglobia > Acidiferrales > UBA7541 > DAHUXN01. Next base: position 2,223 of record JASHRL010000009.1, read on the forward strand.
CTGTCGCTTGAAGCCTCCCAGCCGATCGATGATCTGCTGGCGAGGATTAATACGCTCGCCCATGTCGAGCGGCAGCCAGACGTCGTAGTCGCTGCCGGGAGTGATGCCTGTAAATCGAGCTTCCGCGACGCCGATAATCGTGAACGGAATGTTGTTCAGCTCAATCGTGCGGCCGATGACGTCGCGCGATCCGCCGAACGCGCTCTGCCAGTAGCCGTAATTCAGCACAGCGACCGGCGCCGCGTCGTCTCTGTCGTCGCTCGGCTGGAAAAGGCGTCCCGCCGCAGCCTTCACGCCCATCGTGTGGAAAAAGTCGCCCGAAACGAGCTGGCCATTGATGACCGCCGCCGGGCCGTTGCCGGTCAAATCCAGCCGCCCAGAGTTGGCAAACGCCGTGACGCTCGAAAACATGCCGGACTTCTCGATCTTGCGGAAGAACGGCTCAGAAAGGGAGCAGCCGGAGGGATTCTTCGCGGCATTTTCGCCAAAGCCGAGATTGTCCGCACAGTCGCCCGAGGACATGTACCCGTGAGTGTCCGGCTCGTGCCGCGCGCTCCATTTGAGCAGCATCAATTGCGACGGATTTTCCACCGGCAGGGCGCGCAGCATCACCGCGTCGATCAGGCTGAATATCGCCGTATTCGCGCCGATGCCCAGCGCCAGCGTCAAAATCGCCACCACGGCGAAGCCCGGCGACTTCACGAGCATGCGGAATCCGTAGCGAATGTCCTGCAGAAGCTTATTCATGGCGTGTTGTCCCCCTCCGGCGGAGCCATCTTATGCCATACAGACGCGCGACGCGACAATTGGGAAGCAGGAGAAATGCGCAGAGTTGCAACCCGCGGCCACAAGCCGCGCGGACTGAGCACTACGCCGTTGACGACGGAAAAAAGCGCCGTATTCGCGCCGATGCCCAGCGCCAGAGTGAGAATGGCGATCGCCGTGAATCCCGGCGACTTCACCAGCATACGCAAGCCGTAACGCAGGTCCTGCAAAAACGTTTCCTTGTCGCCTCCGCATCATCGCGAGTTGTCGGCCCTCACGGTCCGACAGAAGCACGACACTTCTCTCGCTCGCACAATGATACGCAGCGACACGGGAAAAAGTTCGATGAACGCTGTGAAATATTTTCCGTTGCGATTCGTCCACCTGTGGTGGCCGCTACGACTACTCGTACCGCAGCGCGACCATCGGATCGAGCCGTGAAGCGCGCCGCGCCGGAATGAAGCTCGCCGCAAATCCAATCGCCGCGAGCAGCACGACCGCCATCGCAATAGTCAGCGGGTCGCGCGCTTTCAGCCCAAAGAGCAGCGAACTGGCCGCCTTGCTGCCCGCCAGCGTCAAACCCACGCCAACCACGACGCCAATCGCGATCAGCACGCCCACTTCGCCCAGAATCATGCGAATCACCCCTCCGCGCTGCGCGCCTAGCGCCATGCGGATGCCGATTTCGCTTGTCCGCTGCGCGACGGTATAGGAAATCACGCCGTACAGTCCGATGGCCGCGAGCAGGACCGCCAGCGCGCCGAAAAATCCGCACAGTGTAGCCATCAGCTCATCTTGGGTGAGCGTGTCGCGAATCTGTGTGCTCAACACTTTGAATTGAATGTCAATCACGGGGTTGACTCCCACAATCGCATCCTTGACAGCGTTGGGCAGTCCGCTCATGCCGCTGCGCGAGCGAATCAGGAAGGTTGCGCCGGAGTCGATAAATGGCGGCTCGAGCTGCGCGAACGGAAAATACATCACCGCGCTCATCGAATCGTGCATGTCGTCATAGACGGAATCTTTCACCACGCCGACAACCTGATAGATACGCGGAGGTTTCCCCGGATCGTTCCACACGCGAAAAGTCTGGCCAATCGGGTTCGGCGCGGCGGTCAGAAACTTTCTCGCGAATGTCTGATTTACGATCGCCACCTTCGGCGAAGCGGCTGTGTCGTCATCGTTGAAATCGCGGCCGGCAACGATAGGAATCTCCAGCGTCGCGAAATAGCCCGGACTGTCGAAGTCTTCGTACGCCACCATGCCTTCATGATGATTCCCGTCTTTGTCGAGAATCCAGTCGTTGCTTTGGTTGCCGCTCATTGGTGAGCGCATCGAGGCTCCCGCCGCCGCAACGCCGGGAACGGCGCGGATATGCTCAACCAGATTGCGAACATACTGCGTGCGCTGGACGTCGGCAATGTTTGCGCGCGTGTAATCTATGTTTGCGACGAGCACGCCATTCTCCTGGAAGCCCGGATCGCGCGTCATCAGGTTGCGCAGGCTCCGCGCGAAGAGCAACGCTCCGGCCAGCAGCACGAGCGACAGCGCCACCTGCGACGCCACCAGCATCCGCTGCAAACGGAAACGTTCGCGCCCCGCAGTCATCCCGCGCCCTCCCGTTTTCAAAACGGAACCTGGCGGCACGCGTCCAGCACGCAAAGCGGGCGCCAGCCCAAAAAGCACCGTCGTCAGAATGGCCAGCCCCGCTGCAAATCCGAGCACGCGCCAATCCGTAGGCATGTCGAGAAAAACGGGATTACCCGGCGTGCTGATAAACGCGATCAAAAAATGGCTCAGGCCCGACGCCAGGAATCCTCCGAGAACCGCGCCGGAAAAAGCCAGCACCGCGCTTTCGGAAAGCATCTGCCGAATCAATCGCAAACGCGACGCTCCCAGAGCCAGCCGCACGGCTACTTCGCGTTCGCGGCCGCTGGCGCGCGCCAGCAGCAGATTCGCCAGGTTCGCGCACGCAATCAGCAAAACCAGTCCGGAAAGACCAAGCAGCAAAAACAGCGGCTCCGAAGAGTCTCGCCGCATTTGCGAAAACCCGTTGGCCGCAGATTGTGCTTCGAATTTGTAGCCCAGATAATGCTTCACGCCGTCCGGGTCGTATTGTGGCGGAATGGTCGCCTGCAAGGACGGCGGCGCGATGACGGCGAGCTGCGCGCCCGCGCGATTCAAATCCCAGCCCGGTTTGAGCCTTCCGACGATGGAGAGCCACCAGTCTTCTCGCGTCCGCGTCCCTGTGATGCGGCTGAATTCGCTGTTCAGGATCGGCTCGGCGCAAAGCGTGAGCGCCACATCGAAACGGTCGCCGACGGAAACGCCATAGAAGCTGGGAGGCGTGATGCCAACGATCGGAAAGGAATGCCCGCTGAGCGTCAGCGTCCTCCCGATGACCGACGCATCTCCGCCGTAGCGCTTCTGCCAGAATTCGTAGCTGATGTCGACGGCGCCCGAACATCCGGCGGTATCCTCGGCCGGAGAAATCAGCCGCCCGAGAACGGGCTCAATGCCCAGCGCGCGGAAAAACTCACCGGAAACCCAGAGCACATGCGCATTGTCAACTTCCCCGCCGTTGGCAAGATTGTCCTGCTCCTGGCCCCACGCGGCGATGGACGAAAACGCTTGCTGCCGCTGCTCGACCTGCTGCCACAACGGATATGTGAAATTGGCATAAGCCCCATTGAAACTCCCCGAACCCCAGTGATTCATATTCAAGTGGACGATGGCGAGAGTATCGGGGTCCTTCACCGGCAGCGTGCGCAGCCGCACGGCGTCGATAAGTTGGAAAATGGCGGCGTTCGCGCCGACGCCCAGCGCCAGCGTCAATATCGCGACCGCGGCGAACGCCGGCGACTTCGCCAGCATCCGCAAACCGTAGCGAATATCCTGCAGAAGGTTCCCCATCGTTCCCCCTCCCGAGCTGAACGACTATGCCACGAACTACGAAGGCTTTCGTATCCTAACCCGGATACACGCCCCTCGCAATATCCAGACGCGCGAATTGACTTTTGGATAGCAGCCCGGCTGCAAACAATTCAGGAATGCAAATCGCTTCACGCGTGCGATGGTTCAGCTGGGGCTGCCACGAAACTCATCATCAGTTACGAGAATCCTAGCGTTTTTGTTTCGCCGCGGTTCATTCGCTGAGCACTGCCCCGCTGTCCGTTTGCTTGCCCTGAGCGTAGCGAATGGGCGCGGCCTTTCGCCTTTGCCTGCTCGCCACTTGCCTGCCCTGAGCGTATTGGCGAAGGGGCACTATCTTATTCCGCCTTCGCTGCTCCGCTCGAAACGGACTGGTCGAGTAGGGTTTTTAGTTGTCGCGCAACATTTTCCGCAACTTGCCCTTCCTGCTCGCCGAGTTCAGACTGTTTCTCCCCAAGTGCGGACTGCTGATCGCCCAGCTCGGATTGCTGGTCGCCAAATTTCGATTCTGCATC
>JASHRL010000071.1 GCA_030037355.1 Candidatus Acidiferrales bacterium
GGGGCGGAAATTTGGCCGACTCAGTTGATGGTAAACGAAGAAGGCCATCCAAGCCAGCAATGATTCATAAGGGTAATGGTGTCATTTGGTTTTTCGGGGATGGTACCTTCATACAGGCCCCAAACTCGCCTTTTCCGGTCGGCAAGGGACCATCTTCAATCGACGCTGCTGATTTTAATGGCGATGGGCCCTTCGACTTGGTCGTCAGCAACGACGCAGACAGCTAATGTTTCTATCTTGTTTCAGCAATAGCGCCGCGGGGAGCAAAGCGGATTTTATAGCCGTGAGCGTGGGCTGACCCGCCTCCTACATTCGAGGACAGTCATCCCAGGAGCCACGCGTTGAGTAGGGCCGTGCCCTTGCGTAACCCTAAATGACTTGACTTATGGTATCGTCACGTCAACTTAGGAAGCTTCGCAGGCGAAGCCTTCGGTGGGCCTTCGCATTAAATCGCATAGCTGCGACGGCGTGCCTCCGCGAAGCAATCATGGTGAGGGTGTGAAGCGGGAACTTGTTCGGCAAATTGTCTTTGCAGCTGTGGTCGGCGCAGCGCTGGGGGTTGCGCTCACCAAGACGCGGTGGCTGGGGCCTTCGTTGTTTGCGAGACACTTCAATTTTTTTGACTACAACCTTGAAATCAACAGAGTCACTCCGGCGATTGTATTGTGGCTCGTATTCTCGATTTATTGGACGATTGCGTCGAAGAACTCCGCAAAGACGGAGAGTTCCGAATCGAAGACGTCGACGATCTTTCATCAAGTCGTGATGAATGTGGCGTTGCTTTTGCTGTTCATTCCGGTGTCAGGGCTGACGGGCTGGTTTCTGCCGAGGCGATTTTATTTCCTTGTCGCAGTGGGAATTATTATTCAGGCAGGATTTTTCGCGTTAGCAATCTGGGCGCGTCGGCATCTGGGAAGGAATTGGAGCGCGGAGGTCAGAATCGGCGAGGGGCACGAGTTGGTGCACACGGGGCCTTACCGAATACTGCGGCATCCGATTTATACGGCAATGCTCGGGATGTTTGTGGGAACGGCGATTGCATCGAGCCAATATCACGCGCTGGTGGCGATCACGATATTGGTGATTGCCTATCTGCGGAAGACGCGGCTGGAAGAAAACATTATGCGCGAGACGTTTGGACCGGAGTGGAATGCATACCAGCGGGATACGTGGCGGCTGGTTCCGCTGCTCTTTTAGGCGAGATGAGCGGTCGTCAGCGCCAGGGAACGCGCAAGCAGGCAGGTTTGCGCGCTTTTGTTCGCGGCGGCGCTCGGCGACCCATCGGAGGAAACGGCGCTTGCGAGCGCGTTCAGTCCAGATGAGACGCTCACTGCGACGCGCGAGGGGGCATTTCTGACTCTGGGTTCTCGATTTCAATCAATGACCGATAACCGCCTGGGCCGCTGTCCCCACTGTCATCTTCATCCGGAATCGTGAACTCGACCTTCGTTTCGTTCATGATGTGCAGAAGGTCTTCGATTTCCTTCGGATTTACGATTCCGCCAAAGAAACATGCGGCCCCCAGCATCATCAAGAAGACCACCCTCAGCCATCTGCGTCTTATCGACATATAGCCCTCCGGGCCATCTGCCTGCAGGCGAAAAAACACTGCATCCGCGCGAGTCTTCGCGCGCGTGTCTTAGCTTTCTGAGGAAATCCGAACCTTCACATCACAGCTAAATGCAGAGGAACTACCTTGTGGGAGGAGGTCGAGGAGAAAAGACGGCTGATGCCAAGGCTTGTTGCGCGTGACTATCTTCGTAACCGTGGGGCAACAGAACAACTAGGGCAATCCCAACAAGAAACCAGACCGTGACAACCAAGAAGGCAAGCGCCAACCCAGCCGTACCCGGCACCAAACCTGCCAGCAGTAGCGCTGCCAAGCACACAAAAACAGCCACTCGTCGGATGTCAGACCTGCCACTCATCGTTATAGATTCTACGCCCAAAACATCCTCGCGTCCAGCCAGGACGCGATTTGTGCCTGGGGAATCAAGGACAAGAATTGTTCAATTAGCCGCCACACAGGCAGACCAGTTCTCGGCGACAGCATTCGCAGGGCACTAGGGTCAAAGGATACCACTGTCTTCATAAGAGCAAATGAAAACGATCGGTTGCATGACTTTGTCTCAATGAAGCCAATGCATCTTTGCCCAAAGCACAGCCAGCCCGAAGAGAAATCCGATGGTTGCCTCGTATTCTCGATTCTTGAGATAGAGCTTTGGAGAAAATGATTCCTGTTCCGCGCCCAAAGAGCGGCGAGCAGGCTTTGGCCAGAAGAGTGGAACTCGAGCGGCATATTCCGAAAATGCTTCGCCATAATGAGATTGCAACTCGGCCTCCTCGCGCCGCATTACGGCCGGATAGAACAGCGTTAAGTACGCAGCAACGATAATTCCTCCCCAAATCGACCAGCCGGCTACGACAAAACCCACGGCCAGAATCACGCTACCAAAGTAAAGCGGGTTACGCGTAAACGCGTAGGGGCCGCGCGTCGCGAGCGATTCGTGCTTGCGCAGGTATCCCGCCGCCCACGCCCGGATCGCAAGTCCAAGAGCCCCGACGATTCCGCCAATCATCAGCGATCGCGGAGTCGGCTTCGTAAAAATCAAGTACGCAATTGCAACCGGATAGCCGATTCGCACTCGCCAGCGAATCCAGAAATTCGTCGCCGCCGCGGTCATCCGTTCCTCAGGCGGCGATCGACCGCGTCTTCCACTTGCTCGACTGTGATCGACAGCATCGAACGCGCAGGCGCCTTATCGCGGCGGTACGTTGTCTCTTCTTGCGCCGCATTCCGCACGACAAGATCCTTTGCGCAGTAAGGACCATTTCGCGCCGGGTCCGTCGGCCCATAGAGACCAACCACCGGCGTTCCGAGCGCAGACGCAAGATGTAGCGGACCGGTATCCGCGGCAACAAGAAATTTCGCGCGGCGAAGAAGCGCCATCAATTGCGGCAGGTCAAATAATTCAACGATAGGCTCTGGCGAGCCGGCTTCGCGGCGGACAATCTCCGCCAGTTGGCGTTCAGCGGGACTGAAACTAATCACTCCCCGCCAGCCATAGCGCTCGGCCAGCGCGCGATGCAGAGCGCCATAACGATCCGCTGGCCAGCACTTCGAGCCCCAGCCGCCGCCGGGCGAGAGAACAAAATAGTCCTTCACGCCGTGAGCGGACAGAGTGCGTTCGACATACTCTTCAGCCTCTGCCGAAACCCGAAGCGGAAATCGAATGTCTTTGCCGCGCGTACCTATGCTTTCGACGATTTCCATGTTCCGCTCGACCACATGTTTTCGGCGCGGCGTCACTTTCTGCGTGTAAAACAGCGCGGCCCCGCCTTCGCGCGAATGTTCAGCGTCGAAACCGATGCGTCGCGGAGCGCCGGAAAGATATCCGAGGATTGCGGAGCGATACAACGACTGGAAATCCAGCGCCGTCGTGCAGTGTGCAGCGCGCAACTGTTTGACTCCAGCGGCCACGCCGCGCCAGTTGTTTCGGTTCATCGTGATCACATGCTTGATATCGGGATTGCCCGCGAGGATTGGCGAAAACTTGGAGTCGATGAGCCAATCGATTTCGGCTTGCGGGAATGACTCGCGGAGCGCGGCGGCGGCGGGAAGCGTGTGGACAATATCTCCCAGCGCGCTCATGCGCAGAATGACGAAGCGCTCCTCAGGCATGGCCTGCGTCGCGAATGCGGGCAACGAGATCGCGCGTCGAATGTTGCTTGGGATCGCCCACAATCGCGATCCGGATACCCAAGAGCGCAGCTTCTTCTCGTTCCGGAACGGTTTCCACGGTGTAATCGGTTCCCTTCGCGTGGACATCCGGACGTAGCTCGCGCAGCAGCGGGCGGACATCCGGCTCGGGAAAAATAATGACGTAATCCACAATGCCAAGCGCCGCGACGAGTTCTGCGCGCGCCTGTGCCGGAAGAATCGGCCGACCGGGTCCTTTCAGCAACCGCATGCTGGAATCTGAATTGATCGCAACGGCGAGCACATCGCCTTCCCGTCGCGCACCTTCGAGATAGCGCACATGCCCGACATGCAAGACATCGAAACAGCCGTTCGCAAGCACCGTGCGCTGTCCCTTACGCCGATGCTCCTCGAATAATCTCACTAATTCAGTGCGTGAAAGAATTTTCGCGCGAGTATTCATGGCCGCGCTGTCGCCTCGCCGCGTACTGCTGCTTCCAACTCCGCACGCGTGACGGTCGCGGTGCCTCGCTTCATCACAACGATGCCGCCAGCATAGTTGGCGAGATGCGCGGCTTCCACGAACGATCCGCCCGCGGCAATCGCAAGCGTGAAAACAGCGATCACCGTGTCCCCTGCCCCAGTCACGTCGATAGCGTCCGCGTTTCCGTAAACGCCAATCTCATAAGGCGGCTTGGAGCGCTCGAAAAGCACCATGCCGTCTTTGCCGCGCGTAACCAGCAGGGCTTGCAAACCAAGTGCGCGCAAAGCCTTCTGGCCGAGCGACTCCAGTTTTCGCCGGTCGTGGCCGATTTGCGCGTGATAAAGCGTTTCTAGTTCGGGTTCATTGGGCGTCGCCGCGGCAAATCGCGCGGCACGATAATCAAGCATTCGATAACGCGAATCGAGCGTTGCCATTTTCCAAGACATGCTTCTTAGCAATTCCGGCGTCACGGCGCCGGCGCCATAATCCGAAACAATCGTGGCATCTGACTTGGCGATGCGCGCGCGCGCCTTGCGCAGGATCTGGCGAGCCACTTCTTCCGGCAATTTCCCGGTTGGCTCACGGTCTACGCGCAGCACCTGTTGCCGCGCTGTATGGGTCCAGCGGGCCAGAAAACGCGTCTTGGTCGTCGTCGTCCATGCGCGAGCGCGAACGATCCCGGAAACATCAACACCCTTGCGATGAAAATAGTCGAGCAAAGCCTCGCCCGGGGCGTCGTCCCCAACAACGCCCACTGGAAAAACTCGCGCGCCGAGATCCATTAGATTGTTTGCCGCGTTCGCTCCGCCGCCCGGCGCGATTTCCGTCTGGCGATGGCGCAGGATCAGCACTGGAGCCTCGCGGGAGACGCGCGAAATTTCGCCAGTCACGTACTCGTCGACAACGAAGTCGCCGAGAACAACAATTTTCTGCCGTGGAAATGCAGCGATGAGATCAAGCAGACGCGATAAATCCGGCGCGCGTCCGCCAACTGCGGAAAGCCTTCGGCGCGTGCTCATCGCCCATCTCCCATGATGACATCTACAGCCTCGGCTAAATTCTCCACGACGTGATCCGGCTGCCGGGCCCAACCATCTTTCTTCCACTGATATTCGCCGCGCCCATACCCGCTGAGCACCAAAATTCCGCTCGCCCCCACAGAATGCGCCATTTTGATATCGTCGTAACGGTCGCTCACCAACGACGAAGCCGCGAGATCCAGGCCATGCTCCCTCGCCGCCCGCTCTAGCATTCCCGGCAGAGGCTTGCGGCAGTCGCAATTGTCATCGCGGATGTGCGGACAATAATAAACCCCCTCGACATGCGCTCCTCCGGCAGCAAGCTCCGCCTTCATTTTTTCATGCATCTCGTAAACCAGAGATTCCGGGAAAAATCCTCGCGCGACTCCGGATTGATTTGTTACGACGATGACGGCAATTCGCGCTTCATTCAGCCGGCGTATCGCGCGAGCCGCAAAAGGGAAAATCGTGAAGCGGCTCAAATGATTCGCGTAGCCCATTTCTTCGGCGATCGTCCCGTCGCGATCCAGGAAGACGGCCCGCCGTTTGTGTTCCGCATTAGGCACGGGGCACCTTTTCCAGCCACTTCACTGCCGCCGCTTGAACCTCCGCCACTTCGATACGCGTCATGCAGCGATGATCTATGGGGCATTCGCGAAGAAAACACGGGCTACAGGAAACCGGATGACGAACCAAAGACCACTTCGGCGTCACAGGAGATGTTCCTTCAGGATCCGTCGGCCCGAAAATTGCGACGACCGGCACGCCCACAGCAGCTGCTACGTGCATTGCTCCAGAATCATTTCCGAGAAAAAGTTGGCAACGAGAAAAAAGTGCGGGAAGCTCTCCAATCGGCGTCTGGCCGGCAAGATTGACTGGGCGATGGTGCATTCGGGCGGCGATTTGTTGGCAAACCTCGGCTTCGGAACTCGTACCGAAAAGTATCACATCCGCGCCAAACTGGCCAATCAGGCCATCGGCTGCTTCTGCGAATCGTTCCGGAAGCCAGCATTTCGCCGAACCGTATGCGGCGCCGGGAGCGAGCGCAATTCGCACCGCTTCCGCGCGCGCGCCTGCTTGTTGGAGTTGCGACTCCGCAGCCTCGGTTGCTTGCGGAGTCAGCCACAAGCGAATTTCCGAGACCTGCGGAACCTTCTCGATCCATCCCGCGCGACGAAGCAGTTCCAGGTAGTAATACGACTCATGCGCGGGAATTTCACTTTTGGCAGGTACGGCAATCGCTCGCGTAAGAAGAAAGCTTCGGCCATCGCGTGCATAGCCAATGCGTTCTGGAATCCCAGCGCGCCACGCAAGCCATGCCGCCGAAAATGCATTTTGCAGCAGGAGCGCGCAATCGAAATACTCGCGGCGCAGCGTACGAGCCGTACCTTCCACTAAGAATGGATTTCGCGGCGAAGCGTCCTGCGTGATCACGCGATCGGCAAATGGCTGACCTCCGTAAAGATCCGCGACCCAGCGTCGCGCCAGAATCGAGATTTCCGCCTGCGGCCACCGCGCGCGAACGGCTTCGAGAGCCGGGATACACATCACGGCATCGCCGACCCAATTCGTCGCGCGCACGAGAATTTTCATTGCAGCGCACCGGGCTTCTTGCCGCGAATCGTCTCCAGGATCGTGCGCCACAGCCTTTCTTCATCATCGAACCGCAGCGAAATCTTGCAGAAACAGATCGGGATACGCTGAGTCCCAAGCAACGTCAAGTCGTAGGTATCTTTTTCTGTGCAAATCAACGCATCCGCACCCACGACCTCTGCCCGCGTTTCGAGATCCCTAACATCGCGCTCTGTGTAAAGGTGATGGTCGCGAAATTGCGCATGACCTGCGATGGAAAATCCCCAGCTCTTGAGATCGCCTAAGAACGCCGCTGGATTGCCGATGCCGCAAAATGCGAAGAGCTTCTTTCCCTCTGGCCCAAACTTCTCAACTGAATCGCCTCTCGTCCCGCGCACTTCGAGGCTAACTA
>JASHRL010000072.1 GCA_030037355.1 Candidatus Acidiferrales bacterium
CCTTCTGTATTTTCGCGGAACACGATGAAATTAATATCGCTCTCGGAGCGGTCGCGCAGCGGCGTCAGACGCTTATCGATGAGAACGCACGGCCGCGCATTGACATACAAATCGAGCTTGAAGCGCAGGCCGAGCAAAATATCTGCCGCGTGCTGATTCGAGGGAACCCGAGGGTCGCCCATCGCGCCGAAAAGGATGGCGTCAAAATCTCGTTGGAGCATTTGCGGCGCATCTTCTGGCAGTGTTGTTCCGTCCCGCAGGAAGCGATCCGCGCCCCAGTCAAAATGCGTAAATGCCAATTTCTTGCCCGCCGCGGCGCACACGGCTTCGAGTACCTTCACTGCTTCGGGCGTTACTTCCCTGCCGATGCCGTCGCCAGGTATCACGGCTATTCGCTTGGTTTCGACAGCCCCCATATTGCGATTTTCCTTTAACTGTGCGGGAACCTAGCACGCACAAATCATCGAGTCAACAAGCGCTTATCATGCGCCAGCGGTGTCCGCGGGTGCTTCAGCGCTACCAACGGCAAACTCGGCCAGATAAACGCCCGCGAGAATCAGCCCGCCGCCGAGGAGCAACATACTCGTTAGCTTCTCGCCGAGCAGAATCACGCCCAACAAAGTTGCCAAAGGCGGCTCGACGTAGGTAAACATCGCCAATCTCGATGCGTTTACATGTCGCAACGCCCAAAAATATATCAAGTAGGCAGCAACCGACGAAACCAGGACCATATAGGCCAACCCAGTCCATCCAATCCAGCCAACCGACGACCATTGAAGATGGATACCCTGATGCACGGCCAATGGCAGAACCAATATCGCACCGGCCAGGTTACAAAATGTGTTCATCGAAATTGTGTCGTACTGAAGCGCGACCTTCTTTGCGAGGACGGTATAGACTGAGAATCCAATCGTTCCAGCCAGCGTGATTAAATCGCCGACCCACGTGTCGCTGTGGAGATGAATCGCGTCGCCGCCCACGAGAACGACCACGCCGATGACACAAAGGGCCATCCCGGAGACCTTCGGCCACGTGACTCCTTCAAGCCCATGCATTCGTGCTAAGACTAAAATCAGGACCGGGCCAGCGGCAACAATCAATGCCGAGTGCCCCGCAGTCGTGTAATCCAGCCCCATAATGAACAAGCCCCGATTAACCAGCACCCCGAAGAATCCGAGCACGAGAAAATTCCAAATGTCCTTTCGATCCAGCCGAGAAGGCCGAGTCATGCAAAGATAGATGGGTACCATTGCAAGGCCGGAAAGGACAATACGGAAGGATGTCAACGTATAAGGATCGATGTAGCGCAAAGTGATTTTGCCGATGACGAAATTAAATGACCAGCCCAGCACCATCAGCAGGACGAGGGAGTAGAAAACGAACGGATAGCGGAGGCGTTCCACCAATTTAGACCAGATTCTCGCGACGAACGGTCAGTCTTTCGACTCGTTCAAGTTTTACTTGATATCCGATACCCGGCCCCGAAGGAACTTTGATTGTTCCCTTCGGCGTAACTTCCACTTCAGGATCGATGATGTCTTCCGCCCAGTAGCGCTTGCTGGCGGCGACATCGCCTGGCAACGTGAAATTTTCAAGTGTCGAGAGGGCAATGTTCTGCGCACGTCCGATTCCAGCCTCGAGCATTCCACCGCACCAGACAGGGATTCCGTTCTTCTGGCAAAGGTCATGGATTCGGCGGACCTGTAGCTGGCCGCCAACACGACCCATTTTCATATTGATGATCTTGCAGGCACCCAGTTCAATTGCGGCAAGCGCGTGGCCATACTCGTGGATGCACTCGTCTAAGCAGATCGGAGTTTGAATCTGCTTCTGCAGTTTGGCGTGGCTGTAAATGTCGTCCCACCCAAGCGGTTGCTCTATCATCATGAGACCGTATGGGTCGAGCTGCTTCAGCAATGCGATGTCCTCCAACGTGTACGCGGAATTGGCATCCACCATAAGACGGACATTAGGCCAGCGCTTCCGGAGAGCTTCGACCGGCTTGATCTCCTGGCCGGGCTTGATCTTGATTTTAATTCTTTGGTATCCAGCGGCAAGTTCCTTCTCCACGGTCGCGATCAGGTCACTCACTGTCGGTTGAATGCCGATGGACACTCCGGAAGCGATTTCCTCGCGCACTCCACCTAAAAGCTTCCACAGCGGCATTCCCTTCTGCTTGGCCTCGGCATCCCAGATTGCCGACTCCAAAGCAGCTTTGGCCATGTTGTGGCCGCGCGTCTGGCAGAACATAGCCCAGACATCTCGCGCCGAGTTAAATTCTTTACCTTGGATTTCAGGCCAGAGAAAATCTCGGAGAATATGCCAGGCACTTTCGATCGTCTCCGGGGAATAGTGCGGCTCTTCACCAGCAGTGCACTCCCCCCACCCCATGACACCACCCGCGTGGACCTCGACGAGCATGATGCGGCGATCGGTCGTCGCTCCGAAACTTGTCTCGAACCGCATGACCATGGGCATGCGAATTTCGCGGAGAGTCACTCTTTCGATGCGCATTTGTTTCGCCTCAGTTCTGTTTATTGCGTTGCGATTTGTGCGTCCACGTTCTTTCCGTCTTCCAAAATGTAAGCTGCTTCCGACGGGCCGATTTCCAATCCCGTCACAATATAACCTTTGGCCATTTTCTCAAGGAATTGTTCGCGCATGGCCGTTTGAACTTGCGCTCCCGCGGCGGCGTCTCGTTGCTTGCGCTGGCTGATGTCAGAAGGAATCGAGACCCGCACAGCCGTGCTACCGTATTGCGGCGATTTGCCACGCAGTATTTCCGTGACGCGCGGAGAATCCAAATGCCATTCGGCCATCAGGCGGTCTGTCGGCAACCCTGCGTGCAAGGGGCTCTCCGTGATGCCATAGCAGTTGGGAATGTAGCGTTTCACGACCGCGCCCAAACGATTGATATTGAAGTGCGCGTTCTTGAGTTCCAGCGGGTCGAACGTCCATTCGACGAGATGGATGTTCCGTGCGAGCGCGTCGTTCCTCTGCGCGAGTTTGAGCATGCGGCCGATACCGCGGTCGCGAAACTCTGCAAGCACTGCGGTCATGTGCGAGTGAATGATCGCTCGGCCATCGTGAATCCCAGCCAAACCGAGGGTGAATCCAATCATCTGCTCGCCCGCAAAAGCACCGAGGGTTTGGCCGCCGGTTTCGCGCGCGACCACGAACAGTCCTGAAGGGACGACAAGGTCCTCGCCCCAAGTGATCAGCTGGAGCCGCACGCATTCTTCATATTCAGCGAGCGATGCACAATGCCGAACGGTGATCGGTGCGCGCGCTATGCCTGAACCTTCGACTGATTCCATAACTCTTCCATGTCAGCGCGCGGAACGTCGGCGAGCCGACCATTTCTCTCACCTGCTTTTTGTTCCATCCATTGAAAGCGACGCGTGAATTTCCGATTCGCTTGTTTCAAGGCAACTTCCGGATCGACGCCTGCGAACCGCGACACATTCAAGGCAGCAAACAGCAAATCGCCCATTTCTTCTTCAATTTTCTGTTGAGCTTCGACTTGAGATTTTCGGCCGCGCGCTTCCTTAGTTTTTCCTTCGAGTGCCTCGCGCAGCTCGCAAATTTCCTCGCTCAGTTTCTCAAGTACTCCTTCCATATTCTGCCAATCGAATCCGATATTCGATGCGCGCCGCGTCAACTGATAGCCTTCAAGCAATGCTGGAAGGCTTCGTGGGACCGCCGAAAGCACCGAAGTGGATTTTGTGGCAGCCTGGCCGTTAGATGAACCCGCGGCGCGTTCTTCGGCCTTGATCTGCTCCCAATTCTTCAGCACCTGCGCCGACGTTTTCGCTTTCGCGGCGCCGAAAACATGCGGGTGTCGCCGCACCATCTTCGCGTGCACGGCGCGAATCACCTCCGCGATGTCAAACTGCCCCTGCTCTTTCGCCAACTCGGCATGAAATAGGATCTGCAAAAGCAAGTCGCCCAATTCCTCGGCAAACTTCTCTCCATTCCCGCTTTCCATAGCGTCGAGAACTTCGTAGGCTTCCTCGATGAGGAACGGTTTCAGGCTCTGATGTGTCTGCTCACGATCCCACGGGCATCCATTGGGAGCGCGAAGGCGACGTTGGAGCGCCACTAGACCTTCAAAGAGCCGTCCTATGTCCGCACGAGAACTACGTCGGCGCGGCTTCCTGCCACTCGTTCGTTTGCCTCGCTTCTTACTTTTTTGTGGATTTAATGGCACTGGGGGCTCGATTTTCGTTCGGGCAATTCGACACTTTACGGCACGTGCGCGCGGCTGACAAGCCTGAAATTGCACTCGCTCGTGACGCTCGCGGCGATGTAATGGTAGACTATCGGTCACGCGCCGCTTTCGCTTATTTTCGCGCTCTGATGGGGAGTCGATTTGGCCGACAAGAAGCAAGAGGATACGTTCCGCGTGGTAGACCGGCGTTTGTTCACATCCGAAGGCGATTTGCGTCCCGAAGTTGTCGAAGAGCAGCGCCGCGAAGAATCGAAGGCTCCAAAGCCGCTGCCGATGGGAAAAACGGAGAAAAATTCGGTGGCCGCGACTCCCGCTGTCCCAGCTCCCGAAAAGGCAGCCGAAGAACCGAAACCTGCCATCCGCCCGGACAAGAACTTTCAGTTGCTTGTTGACTTGCTGGCGCGCAACGCCGCCGCACTAATGGGCGGAATCCCCGACCCCGGCACGGGGCAGGCGTATCTGGACCTGGAGGGTGCGCGCGAAATGATCGACATGCTCGACACCCTGCGCGAAAAAACCAAGGGCAATCTGGCGCCAGAAGAAACTGGCCTGCTTGCAGAAGTCCTCGGAAGTCTGAAGCTCTCCTACATGGAAATTTCGAAAGCTGCCGCAAAAGCGATGCGCGAAGGCGGCAAAGCTCCGCGCTAGCGCGATGCCCGCCGTGAAGAGCGACATTCCTGGCAAACAGCGATTAAGGGTCACTGTTTTGGGTTCAGGCACTTCGATGGGAGTTCCAACCCTCGCGTGCCGATGCGACGTCTGCCGTTCCACAGACCCGCATGATCAACGCACTCGGCCCTCGGTGCTGCTCTCTTACAATGGCCACAATGTGGTCATCGACACGACGCCCGATTTCCGCTTTCAGGCTCTCCGCTCAGGGATCGATCACCTCGACGCCATCCTCTACACGCACGCGCATGCCGATCATATTCTCGGCCTCGACGACATCCGCCCATTCAATCAAAAGCAGCATTCAGCGATTCCCGTTTACGCCTCCGAGGAAACGATTGGCATTCTGCGCAGGACTTTTGCTTATGTTTTCGAACCGCGGACGACGGAGAGCTCAGTGCCGCAGATCGAACTCCACGCCATCAGCGGAACGTTTGAGCTTTTCAACGCGTGTATCATGCCGGTGCCCGTCCAGCATGGACCGCTAACGGTTCTCGGATTCCGGATCGGCGCGTTTGCCTATTTGACCGATTTCAGCTCTATCCCTGACGCTTCCAAAGCGATGCTCCGCGGCCTCGACCATCTGATTCTCGACGCACTGCGCTACACGCCGCATCCCATGCATTCCACGGTCGATCAGTCGCTGGCCATTGTCCACGAGCTCGCGCCGCGGCAGGCTTGGTTCACCCACATCTGCCACGACCTGGGGCACGAAGCCACAAACGCCCGACTTCCACAGAACGTCCGGCTTTCCTATGACGGCCTTTCGATCGAGGTCGATCTCTGATGCCGCTGGCGATTCTGCGGTCGCCGCAGGAATGGATCGCGCGCTTCGGCTGCGACGCTCGCACAGTGGTCACGATCGGCAATTTCGACGGCGTCCATCTTGGCCATCAAAAAATCCTTCGATCGGTCGTCGAGCGTGCGCGAAGGACGAATTCGCTAGCTGCGGCGATCACGTTTGATCCGCATCCCTTTCGCGTCGTGCGTCCGGATGCCGCGCCTCCGATGATCGAAACCCTTGAGCAGCGACTGGCTCATATTGATGCCCTGGGATTGGATGCGGCGCTGGTGTTGCGTTTTGACCGCGCGCTCGCATCCTCCAGTCCCGAGGAATTCGTGCAGAGAATCCTTGGCGATTGTCTTCACGCATGTGCGGCGCTTGTGGGCGAGAATTTCCGCTTCGGTCATCGGCAGGCTGGCGATGTGAACTTGCTCCGGAAACTTGGCGCAGCAATGGGCTTTGACGTTGAGTGCATCACGCCGATTGTTGTCCGCAGAACGGTTGTTTCAAGTACGGCGGTTCGCAGCGCAGTAGCGGCCGGTCGCGTAACATGGGCCGCGCGTCTGCTTGGCCGGCCGTTCGCGCTGGCGGGCGAAATCAAATCAGGCACAGGCACGGGACAGCGTTTCGTCTTTCCAACGCTGAACCTCTCCACCTCGCAAGAGCTGCTTCCCGCGCGCGGCGTCTACGCGACGGAGGCGATCGTTGAGGGCCAGGTTTATCGTGCAGCGACGAACGTCGGTATGCGCCCGACGTTTGATGGGACGAAGCTAACCATCGAAAGTCACCTATTCGATTTTTCAAAGGAGATTACTTCGGGGCCGCTCGACATTCGTTTCTGGCGCCGTTTGCGCGACGAGCAGAAATTCTCAGGTCCGGAGGCACTCCGCGAACAGATTCAGTGCGACATCCTTCGCGCACGCGCATTTTTCACTCGCCTCGACGCGGCACGCCAGTCCACGCGTTTGCGATAGCGGCACTTCTCCTCACGCGCATTCAATTCTGCCAGAAAAAACGCCACGTCACTCCTGGCATTTCTTGCAGTAGCCGCCAACTTCCGTGCGCGCGACGGTGATACGCATATTGAAGTCCTGTTCGATTTGCTGTTTGAGCTGCTCGTACAATTCGCTTTCGAATTCACGCACCTTCCCGCAGCGCAGGCACGCCACATGGATGTGGTCGCGCGGCCCGTGGCTCTCGTAATAGTGGCGATGGCCACGAAGATGGAGCAAATCGAGTTCGTCGATCAAGCCGTGATGCTTGAGGAGATCGAGTGTGCGATAGACCGTGACGCGCGTAATTCGCGAATCGATTTTCTGTGCACGCGCGAGGATTTCGCCTGCGTCGAGATGCCGAGGCGCGGTGTCCATGACTTGCAAAACGACGCGCCGCTGCCGCGTCAGGCGGATGGAACGCGCAGCAAGTTGTTTTTGCAATTGCCCGGGCTTTTCGTGAACGTTGATGCGTTCGCCGGTGGAAACGCGGTGGGCTGCGGTCGGAGCCATGTCAGTGATTCGGGAAAAGTCTGGCGATGTCGTAATACATCACGAATCCGAAAACGGCAAGGATGAAGACGAGACCGGCCGTTAGCAGGCGCTCTTGCACCCGTACGCTCAAATCTCTGCGGATGGAGCCTTCGATTGCCATGACGAGGATACGTCCACCATCAAGGATAGGAATCGGTAGCAGATTCACAATGCCAAGATTGACGCTCAGCAGAGCCATGAAAGCGATGAAATCCGCCATTCCCATTTTGGCGGCCTGCGTTGACATGCTCACGATTCCGATCGGTCCGGCCATCTGCTTGAGCGAGAAGCGTCCGGAGAAAAGACCAGCAAAGACTGTCACAACCATTTTCACATTTCCCACGTTATCGGACCACGATTGCACTGCGGCTTCTGAGACAGACAGCGACCTGCGGACAGTGTCTCCCGGCGCAAACACAGCGCCAATCACCCAGCGCTTTCCGCCGCCGTCGCCGGGGTCTTCATATTTCGGCTGGATGACCTTAGAAATCGTCTTGCCGTTGCGCCGAAACTCGATTGATACTGGCTTGCCATCGGAATCGCGAATGATGGCCACGGCGGCATTCCAGTTCGGATTCAATTCCCCGTTGACGCTCAAGATCTGATCGCCAACCTGCAAACCCGCCTGTGCTGCGGGAAATCCCGGCGCGACAGAATCTACGAGGACAATACTCACGTGCGGGTACCCGGTCACTTCATACGGATCAAAAACATTCTTCGGAACGTCAACTTTTATGGGGATTCGCCGCCCCGCGCGTTCGACCTCAAGCGAAACTTCCTTCCCGGCAGAAATTCCGGAGTTGGAGATCACCTGCTCCCAGGTTGATACGTTCGTGTCGTTGACTTCGACGATTTTATCGCCGGGCAGAATTCCGGCCTTTGCTGCGGGCGAATCCGGAACGACCCCCGCAACATCCGCGGCCTGATGTGCGAATTTCGGGACAGGAACACCGATCATGTACAGCCCCCACATCATCACGATCGCCAGCACAATGTTCATCACTGGCCCGGCGACAACAATCAGAAACCGCTGCCAGCGCGATTTGGAAAGCAGCTCATCCGGCGCTCCCGCGCGATCCTCCGCGGGATTTTCGCCCGCCATCTTCACGTATCCGCCGAAGGGAAAAGCCGCGAGGCGAAAATCCGTGTCGCCACGCTTCCAGCCGAAAATCCGTGTGCCAAATCCGATGGAAAACACTTCGACACGCACACCGCACCAACGCGCCACGATGTAGTGTCCCCATTCATGCACGAGGATCATGATACCGAGGCCAACGATCGCCGCGACAACGCCAACCCAACCGTGTGTCATCTAATTCTTCCTCTTCGCGATTTCTTCCTGCGCCATGCGGCGAGCCTCTCGATCCGCATCGAGAACGTCATCCATTTTCGTTAAAACCCTGCCCGGCATCCGGCCAAGCACATGCTCGATCACTTCGCTAATTTCCGTGAAGCCGAGCCGGCCATCGAGAAACGCCGCGACGCTTTCTTCGTCGGCAGCGTTCAAGGCACATGGCAATGCGCCGCCCTGTTGCATCGCGTGCATCGCCAGGGTCAAACACGGGAACTTACCCTCCGGCACCGGCTCGAAATCGAGCGACTTCAGGCTGCTCCAATCGAGGGCAAAACCGTTCGATGCCACTCGCTCAGGATAGGTTAGCGCATATTGAATGGGCATGCGCATGTCAGTGGGACCGAGCTGTGCCAAAATTGAACCGTCCACAAATTCTACCATTGAATGAATTGTGGATTGCGGATGAATGACGACGTCAATCTGGTCCGGGCGCATGCCGAAAAGCCAGCGCGCCTCGATGACCTCGAACCCTTTGTTCATCAGCGTCGCTGAGTCTGTAGTGATTCTCCTACCCATCTTCCAGTTAGGATGCGCCAGAGCTTGTTCAGGAGTTACGTTCTTTAGCTCTGAAGCAGGTGTTTTGCGAAATGGTCCGCCGGACGCGGTCAGCACGAGCCTTTTCACCTCGCGTCTTTCGCCAGCGCGAAGGCATTGGTGAATCGCATTGTGTTCGCTATCTACCGGAAGAACTGCTTTGCGCTGGCGCTCGGCCTCGGCCATCACCAGCTCACCCGCGGCAACGAGCACTTCCTTATTGGCAAGCGCCAGATTCTTGCCCAGCTGAATCGCTTTGTAAGTTGCTGGCAAGCCGACAACGCCGACAGCCGCAGAAAGAACTGTGTCCGCATCAGGATGCGTCGCGACACGCTCCATGCCTTCCGCTCCGCAGAGGACTTCGGGCATGAACCGGACTTTCGCTGCCGCGAGATGCTCACGAAGCTGCTTCGCTCCTTCGCATGTGCTGACCGAGACAACCTTGGGCTGATATTTGATTGCTTGTTCTGTTGCGAGCTCGATGTTGTTCCCCGCCGCAATGCCTATGATTTCAAATTTGCCAGGGAGAGAGTCCACAACCCTGAGGCATTGGCGCCCAATCGAGCCGGTCGATCCGAGAATGGAGATGCGTTTCACTAGCAGACGTGCGTCACGGGTGGCTTTGCAACAACCATCCGGCGGCAAGCCATACCACCGGAGCGGCAAAAATTAGACTGTCGATGCGATCCAACATTCCCCCGTGCCCTGGAAGCATCGCGCCGGAGTCTTTCACTCCTGCACCACGCTTATACGCAGATTCTACCAGATCGCCCACCTGGCCGGCGATATTGGCGAGCGCCGCCGTTGCCATCCACGCAGTCAAATCGCCGTTCTGCCATCGCGCAAAGCAATAACCGACGACTAGCGATCCCAGCACATTGCCCGCAGCGCCCTCCCAAGTCTTTTTCGGCGACAGCGCTGGCGCCATTTTTGCCCGGCCAATCGATTTTCCGACGAAATATGCCACTGTGTCGCCCGCCCACACGATAACGAGCACGAAGAGCACAAACACAGGCCCGCTGCGCGCTCTATCCATTCTCGCCACATAGCTGAAAGGCAAAGCTATAAACACAAGCGCCGCAGCACTGGCGCAAATTCCGGGGAGCACATCCGCCAGCGCGACTTTGCTCAACACGCCGATCAGCGCAGCGCCGAATAGAAATGCGAGAAAGACGACTTCGATCGAAGCATAAACGCTTGGCAAGCCCTGAATCAGAAGTGCATTCGACCCGAACACGTGGATATCCGCCGTTCCGCTCGTCCACTGAACAAAAAACAATCCGACAGTACAAATCATCGTCCACACGCGGAACGCGCGCAGCCCCATCTGCGCCGTGAGCTTGAAGAATTCGAACATTGCCAGCAGGCCGACGATCGCGGCCAAGATGGCGACAAGCCACGACGGTCCCCAGTACACAACGGCAACGACGATGGGGATCAGGATTGCCGCAGTTGCGATGCGCTTCAGCACTGCACCATTGTCTCAATGGAAGGAAAAATCGAAAAGAGATTCGTAGCTGGCAGTTTCATCGTGCTCCGCCGTGCCTTCCGTTGCGGCGTCCATCTGAGACTCCCAGGCCACCGTAACGCCGCTCGCGTTGCTGGAAATTGACGAAGGCTTCGAGCAACTTCTCGCGTGAAAAATCGGGCCAGAGAGCTTCGGTAATGTAGAGCTCCGCATACGCGATCTGCCACAGAAGAAAATTGCTTACGCGCATCTCCCCGCTCGTGCGAATGAGCAAATCAGGATCGGGCAGCCCCGCCGTGTAGAGGTTGTTCGAAATCGTTTCCTCGTCGGCGTGAAAAGCGGAAAGACCATTTAACCGAACGTTATCGAGGATAGCGTTGAACGCATCGACAAGCTCGGCGCGCCCCCCGTAATTGAGTGCGACGATGAGCTTCATACCGGTATTTTGCGCCGTCAGGCGCATGGCCTTTTCGATGTCGTGCCGGACGGCCTCAGGCAATTGCGCCGAACGGCCGATCACCAAGAGCTGAATATTGTTTTTGTGAATTGAAGGAAGCTCTCTTTTCAGATATTCACGCAGGAGCCGCATCAAGAAATCGATTTCGGCTCGCGGACGGCGCCAGTTCTCAAGCGAGAACGCGTAGAGCGTCAAGGCTGGCACCTTGAGGCGCGCGCACGTCTCGATGGTTTCGCGCGCCACCTTCACGCCGGCGCGATGTCCTGCGATGCGCGGCAAATGTCGCCGCTCCGCCCAGCGGCCATTGCCGTCCATGATGATGGCGACATGCCTCGGCAGGCGCTTCAGATCCAATTGGTCAAGGAGCGCAATTTCCTCGGAGCGGGTGGACTTCAATAGTTCGGTTGCTTTCACCGAGAGCTCACTATGAGCATACGCGCAAAAACCTAGCACAGCCGCATGAGGCGAAGCAACCGAAGTGAAACTGTTTCACTGCCAACCCGCATCGCGCCGCTGACTGCTCATCCCCCTCCCGACGGCGCGAAAATCGTCACGTACGCGAGCGCTGCGGTCACCACGATCAGAGCGATGCTGATCACCCACGCCACGATGTTGAAGAATTTCCCGTTGACATGCTCGCCCATCAAGTCCTTGCGATTCACAAGCAACAGAATCAGAACCATTACAAACGGCAGCCAGATTCCATTCGCTACCTGCGAAAGGACCAAAATCTTCAGCAGCGGCGCCTTGGGGATCAGAATGACACCTGCACCGGCGACGATCAGAGCTGTGTAGAGGCTATAGAACATCTTCGCGTCACTAAGTTTGTGATCAATTCCCGCCTCGAAGCCAAGACCTTCGCAGATCACATGGGCCGTCGAAAGAGGAAGTACGGAAGCAGAGAAAAGCGAAGCGTTCAATAGTCCGAAAGCAAACAATCCTCCAGCCCATTTGCCTGCAAGCGGCACAAGCGCTTTGGCCGCGTCTGCCGCATCGTTGATTTGAGTGTGCCCTGAGGCGTTCAACGTGGCTGCCGTGCAGATAATGATGAAGAACACCACGGCCATGCACGTGATACTGCCCACGAGAACATCCATCCGCGCATGTTTGTATTGCTTCGGGCCGACCTTTTTTTCGACATACCCCGCCTGGAGATAGAAAAACTGCCACGGAGCCACGCTCGTGCCAATCAATCCTGTGAGCACAAGCAAGTAGGCCGTGTTCATGTGGATTTCAGGAACGAACGTCTGTTTCGCGGCCAAAAGCCAGTCTGGCTTCGCCAAAAATGCCGACCCAACATAGGAAACATAGAACACGCAGGCGACTAGGAATATCTTCTCCACCTGGCGATACGTCCCACGGACCACCAGCACCCAAACGACGATCGCCGCAATGGGCACGGAAATGTATTTACTGATGCCGAAGATCTCCATGGATGCTGCGACGCCGGCAAACTCAGCCACTGTATTCGAAAAGTCCACCGCGAGGCCCGCCAGCATCACAAAAAAAGTGGAGCGGAAGCCGAACTCCTCGCGAATCAGGTCCGACAGTCCTTTGCCCGTCACTACCCCCATGCGCGCGCACATCTCTTCGCTGACGTAGAGCGCAATCGTCAGCGGAATCATTGTCCAGAGGAGTGCATAGCCGAGCTGTGCGCCGGTGACGGAATAGACCGTGATGCCGCCCGCATCGTTGTCAACATTCGACGTGATGAGTCCCGGCCCAACAACGGCGAGAAATAGGGCAATGCTCCGCCTCCAATGGCGTCCCTGCCTGCGCATATCGCGCCCTCGGGTGCGCCACGTTTTCGCTGTTCCGAAAATCGAAGGCCAGTTCATCTATCCCAGCTTTGCATGCATCCTGCTCACAATATCGTCTACAGTGATGGAACCGATGGGGTGGTTTTCCGCATCCACAACGGTCAAACTGCGCAGATTGTATTTGTCAAAGGTTTCAAAGACTTCTTTCTCTTCGACGGTCGCACCAACAGAAACGGACGACTCGCCCAGAAGTTCGGCCATGCGCTGCTCGGGAGCCGCAAGGAGCAGTTTCGCCACGGAAACAGTGCCCGTGAACACGGCGTCACGGTTGATCACGATGACGCTGTCGAGCTGATCGAGCACGACCTCGTGAAAGCGTATGTAGTCGACCACCTCGCCGCGCGTCGCGTCCTCGCCGACTTCGACGACTTCCGTCGTCATCATTCCGCCGGCCGTGTGCTCTTCGAATTGCAGCAGCCCACGCACCTCGGCCGCTTCCCGCCGCGGCATCTCGCGCAGCACTTCGCGCGAGGCTTCCGGCGAAAGTTCAGCCAAGACGTCCGCCGCATCATCAGGCGGCATCTCTTCGAGAATGTCTGCGGCTCTCTCGGGATCCAGAGTCTCGACCACTTGCGTTTTGAGTCGCTTGTCCAGCTCGGCGATGACTTCGGCAGCCGATTCCTCATCCAACGAATCGATGATGGAGCTCCGCTCGTCTGGAGAAAGTTCCTCCATCAGCTCCGCGAGATCCGCCGGGTGCATGTGCGCCAGCTTGTCGCTCCTCAGCCGAAGCTTCACGCGCCGAAGTGGATCCGGCTCGATAAGGTTGCAGAACTCCCACGGAATCAGTCGTGTCGGCAACTTCGCCTGAACGCGGCGAATCATGGATGGTGTCACGACACCCTGCAGCAGCCTGCCCGCAGCGCCGGTCAGCCCCACATCAACACCTGTGATTCGCAGCTCGACATTGCCGTTGGTGCGCTGCTCGGCCATGTCCAGGTCGTTGACCCGTACCACCTTTCTTCCTTGCGTGTCGATAATCTGCTGATCCAGCAGGTCTTTTCGCACGGCTAGCCATGCGTCGTTCGGCCGGAAGTGCTCGAGTTCCCCTTCGTCAACGGTCAAGCGCAAAGTCCCCGGGGCCACAAACCCAATCTGGTCATGCTTGGCAACGAGTGGCTGATACTTTCCGCGCGAGAGCAGAATTCGGCTGATGCGGTTGCCATGTTCGGCCGGTTCAACGTAGAGCTCCTTGACCCGGCCGACGAAGTTCCCCCGGGCGTCGTAAGCCTCAGATCCAAATAGCTCCGTAGCGTGCAGCATGACCGTCTCCTTCCCTGCTTCCTCCCCAGCGACAGCCCACACGGCCAGACAAAAAAATACCCGCGGCCGGACTCGTTTCCGACCACGGGCGGAAGATCACCTCCGCGCACTTAGCCCTGGTCGGCTTGGCCCTCCTGCGTACCGAACTGCCCTTCCGGCTGCCTGCCGGAGGTAAGACTCACAACAGTCCCTACCCAAGCTTCTTTTCTTCGCTCAGGCAGGTATCGACCCCCAGGTTCCGGATTAGAGGAAGACTCCATTTCGTCGTTCTCCATTACCAATTCCTTGTTAAGTGCAGTTGCAAACTTTGTCAAGAAAAGACTGCGAAACTTTGCGAAATTTTTACCCTTAGAACACCATGTTGCCCGGTTTACGTCCTTGCATCAGGCAATCTGAGCCGTAAAGCTCAAGGTAGGAGACGGTCAGGTAGGCAGATTTTGCATAACCAAGCTTGTTCGCAGCACGGTCAATCACTCGTTTAGGTCCCTCCAGTTCCAGAAAGACCCCTATAGGCGTTTCATCGAGATCCATTTCGAGCCCCGGAAACGCCCTTAGTCGGTATCGCGTGCGGTACTTTTCATATCGGAACCATGGTCGAAGGCCCAATTTCTTGAGAATCCGTTTCAGCCGGGATACGTTCGAGGTGTGATGCTCGATCTCCTCTCGAACTTTATATTCTCCCCCGCCTTGTCCAGCAACCAAGCCCTTGAAGGTCAGCACCGCCTCTGCCGATTTGGACTGGCGAGAACGCCTGCGCCTCCTGCCCGGCAAAGTCGCCTTGCTTTCCTGCCGGATGCGCAAGATGGAACCGTGCCGTTGGAAGTCGCGCTCCCTCGTATCGAAGAGGATATTCTCCTCATGCAGAGTGCCCAGGCACTTCGCCCTCAGCCGCTTCAGGACTCTGAGCAGCTCGCCCGGATCATCTATGCGCAGTTTGATCTCGATTTCTTGTCTTGCCTTCATCGCCGAGGGGAGAGTATACGCGCTTCCAGCCTCGCCAGCGCATCCGGACCCCTAACTTCTCCTTTCTCGCAGTTGCCAAAGCCTTCCGCACCCGCGATAATCGTTCTCGTTTCCAACCCCGATGGCACCGGTATGACCGAACCGACGACGCCGCTGATGCGGCAATATCATTCCATCAAGCGCCAGCATCCCGGTGCCTTGCTCCTCTTCCGTCTCGGTGATTTCTATGAGCTTTTCTATGACGACGCTGTCACAGCCTCTCGCGAACTTCAAATCACTCTGACATCTCGTAACA
>JASHRL010000073.1 GCA_030037355.1 Candidatus Acidiferrales bacterium
ATGACGCGCAATATCGAATCGCGCGCGATGATTCCGATGATGTGGCCGCTGTCGAGCACGGGCATCTGATTGACGTCTTCATTCTGCATCCGCTCAAGCACGCCAGTGACCGGCTCGTTGGGCGAGACCCAATGGATTTTCGACTGCGGCACCATGGCAGCCTGGACGGATGTGTTCGCCCATTCGTCGCGAGGGAAGCGCTGCACTTGATGCAACGTCACCAGGCCTACGGCCATGCCATTTCCGGTAACGACGTGGCAACGACGGCCGGTACGGAGAACTTCGCGGACGTAATCTTCGAGCGAAATGTCGCGCGGAACGGTAGGAACGTCGGCGGACATGATATCGCCGGCGCGAAGGCCAACCAGCGAACTGCGGATGGCTACTTGGGCATAAGTCGCCTGCGCTCCCGACAGTAAGAACCAGCCGATAAACGCAAACCACAGGCCGCCGAACCAGCCGCCGAGGAGTTTTGAGGCTTCGCTATTTTGCTGAAGAACAGCCCAAAGGCCGAAGACGATGAGCAAATAGGCAAAAAACTGGCCAGTGGCGGAGGCGACTTTGGTCGCTTTTTCGAAATTTTTCGTTACCCCCCAAACGATCGCGCGAAAGACGCGGCCGCCATCCATCGGAAATCCGGGGATCAGGTTGAAAATGCCGAGCGCCAGATTGATCCAGCAGAGCCACATCGCGCCGGTTTGAAATCCTCCGGGCGGCAGGATGCGCATAAGCGCGTAGAATCCCGCCGAGAGGACGAAACTTGCGATAGGGCCGGCGATGGCAATATTGAACTCTTGTATGGCGGTATCGGGGTCACGGTCAATCTGAGCCAATCCGCCGAAAACAAAAAGAGTGATGGAGACGACGGGGATTTTGTAGTGCTTGGCGACGACGCTATGACTGAGTTCGTGGAATACGACGGAACCAAAAAACAGAAGACTCACACAAACGCCGAGCAGCCAGTATTGCGCTTGGGACATACCTCCATGCAGCTGCTCAAACATGTCGGCCAGGGAAAAAGTGATTAGCGCAAAGATAATGAACCAAGTGAGGTGCAGGTACAGCGGGATCCCAAATACCTTCCCCAAGCGGATGCCTGAATGCTGTTGCTCCATCTGCTAACCAACCCTTCGATTCAATTATAGCTAAGACGCGGCGCAAGCGGGTCGAGGTTTCACGTTTGTGTCCGGCGCGACACGCGAGATGGCTGCTCGGTTCCCGCTAAATCCTTTGTTTTCAGCTTGCCAACGAATGGCCGTGACCTTGCGATTCCCGTGTTTGCAGGCAAATGAATGCGAGGAGGAAGTCATGCGGCGGACGCAAGGACAGACGGGAAAACGAAGGAGCTTTCAGAGCCAGGTTCTCATTCAAACGAAATATCAAGTCACGGCGCTAGCTGTACTCGCTCTCGCGCTGGCGGGAAGGAGCGCGGCACAAGAGCGTCCCGTTCGACGTACGGCCGACGCTGAAGCTGCGCCTGCGTCACCTGTTGCGCTGAAGAGGCGGATCGTTGTCAGCATTCCCGATCGCCGGCTCGCGCTGATTGAGAATGGCCGCGTGGTGCTCATGTTTCGCGTGGCCGTCGGAGCGCCTGAAAGCCCCAGCCCCGTTGGCGAATTTCGCGTCGCGAATCTCGTGATGGACCCGGTTTACTACCATCCGGGCAATGTGATTCCCGCCGGGCCGGAAAATCCCGTCGGGCCGCGCTGGATTGGGCTGAGCGCGAAAGGTTATGGAATTCACGGCACGAATGAACCGCGGCTCATCGGGCGGCGCGTTTCGCACGGGTGCATCCGCTTGAGCAATCACGACGTGAAAATCTTATTTGCGCATCTGCAGGTTGGCGACGTGGTTGAGCTGCACGCGACGCGCGATGCCGAGACGGCGCAGCTTTTTGGCGATGGCGACCGGAGCGCGCGTGTCCTGGTGGCTTCCGCCGTGGAAGCTAAGCCTGAAGCTGTGGATCCCGCGCACGTGGCTGTTGCGGCAAGTTCCAGCGCTCAGTGAGCGAATGATGCAAAACGGAGGACACGAACATGAACACACAACTCGCAGACAAAATTTTCAGCGCCGCAATTGTCCTGGCGGCCGGGGCAACTTCAGCAGCTATAGCGCTGGGTCTGGAATGGTTGTGCTTGCGGACGGTGATGGTCTTGATGCCGGCGAAGCTTGCCGTGCGCGACGAGAGGGGGAGGGGAAGGAAATGCTTTTTCTGAAAGGTCTGCTGTTTACGGCTGGAATTGCGCTGCTGATCGCCGCTGCTTTTATCGTGGCGTATGACTCAATTTATCTTTACGAACTCGACCGCATCGCGCGGCGTTTGTTCACAAAGGTTGCGCCAGATGCGCCCCCTCCCGTGCCGCGAACGCGAAAACCTGTCCGGTGGATTGTCGCGGGCAAGATCGCCGGCGGCTCAATTGCCGCCCTTTTGATTTCTTTGAGCATTGTGGTGATTCCCGATGGAATGGCCGGAGTGCGCGTGAGCCAGATTTCCGGCATTCGGCCCGGGACGCTCTATGCGGGCGCGCATCTCGTCGTGCCGCTTGTTCAGCGCGTCTCGATCTATGACATCCGCGACCAGGTATATGCAACTGCCGCGCAGGAAAACACGAAGGATCACCTTGCCGTATTGAATGTCGAAGCGCAGGAAGGGCTTCCGATGGGAATTGCGGTTGCGGTGCGGTACAGGCTGGATCCGCGAAGGCTTGATTATGTCGAGGCAAATATCCCGCAGCCCATCGACGAGAAAATTGTCGCGCCGATCGTCGAAGCGACATTCCGAGAAGTCGCGCCGGAATACGTTGTGCGCGACATCTTTTCCGAGAAGCGCTTCGAATTTCACCAGCGCGTCAGCGACCTCATCACATCGCGGCTGGCTGGCGACGCAATTGTGGTGAAAGAAGTTCTGGTGCGGCGCATCGTGCTGCCGCCGGAGTATGCGCAAGGGCTACAAAATATCTTGCTGAAAGAGCAGCAGGGCGAGGAGATGACGTTCGAGCAAGAGATTGAAGCCAAACGCGTGAAGATTGCCGAGTATCAGGCCGAGGAGAACAAAGTCCGCCAGGTGAAACAGGCCGAGGCGAGCGCTCAGGCGCGCGTCATCGCCGCGAAGGCGGAATCGGACGCGATGCAGTACACGCTGCCACTGAAGCAGAAGCAAATCGAGCAGGCGCGGCTGGAAGCAAAAGCGCGCAAGGAAGCGACTCTCGAAAATGCGCAGGCCGATGCGCAGGCGAAGGTCATCGACAGCCAGGCCGAGCAGCAAAGCCAGGAGCTGCTCGCCAAAGCTGACGCGGACCGCATTCGCATCACCGGTGCGGCCGAGGCGCAGGAACTGCAGCTCGAAGCCGCCGCGATCAAGGGCAATCCGTTGCTCATTCAGAAAATTGTTGCCGAAAAATTGTCGGACAAAGTTCGCATCATGATGGTGCCGATGGACGGCAAGTTTTTCTTCACCAACGGCGTGCTCGATGCGCCGCTGGGCACTGACGCGCCTCCCGCGACGGCTAATGATCCTCCGAACCCGCGCGGAGGCAATCAGTGAAGCGAGTTCCCGGGCGGCTGAACAGCCGTTGCAGTCGGGTAACTGCTGGCCAAAACCCTGTGGGTGGCTTCGCTCCCGCCGCAGCAAAGCCACCCGCCAGCGGTTTTTCGAGAGTGAGTGGCCGACGGATGCGAACTCGTTGGGCACATGGCTTTATTGTGCACGCGTTGCCGAAAAACAGCGTGTGCTATGATGACGCGCGACGCACGTGTGGCGCGATTCCATGCCTCTCTTCCGCCGAAATCTCTTCGTTCACGCCATTCATTTACTCAGTTTTTCGTTTTTTGTGCTCGCTGCGATTGGAGCGCATGCCTCTCCGCAAAATTCGGCGCGGGCCGGGGGTCGGCCTTCTGCGCAAGTTACGCCGAAGGCGAAGAATGTGGGAGCAGAGCAGCAATCAAACAACCAGCAAGAGGCGCAGACAGAGGAGGAGGCTTTGACCTCCGGCGCGCGCGAGCTGGCAAAGAAAGTTGCCGGAACGGTCGGCGTCGATGTGCAGGCGCTTGTGGCGCTTTCCGCGCCGCCGACGAATCTCTCTGCTGCTTCGCCTGCGGAATTTCAGCGAGGCTGCGACGCGTTCCGCGATGAAATGAGCAAGGCGGGGAAGACTTTGCAATCTTCTACGGCGCAACCGCCGGCGAACGTCTCGCTTACGCTCACACTGTCGGAGAATGTGCACGGGTTTTTGTGGATTGCGCAGGTGAACGGATACGGCGCGATCAAGACATTTTTCGTTGGTGTCGAGCGCACGAGCGTGAGCGCAGCACCGCAATTCCAGCCTTCCGTTGTGTTGCAGAAGCAATTTATTCTCAGTTCGCCGAACGCGATTCTGGACGCGACGTTGCTGCCATCGCAAGCAGGGGCGGAGGCGCGTCTTCTTGTCCTGCAACCGGAGCGCATCGCGCTCTACGTCCAAGAGAATGGCGCGTGGCAATTTCAATTTGACACTTCGCAGGTTGCGCGCTTCGGTTTCCCTCTGCAACGGGATGCACGCGGTCGTCTGCAGCCTGAAGAGGATGGCAGGGAACACGCCATCGTGCCGGGTTTCGATTGCGGCATCACGTTGACTGCGATGACGCTCATGCCGTCCTGCAAAGAGACCAATGCCGGATGGCTTCCGTCAATCGGTTTCCTGAGTGCCCTCACTCTTCTCCCGACGGCGTCGACGGACGAAAACACCTTTGCCCTTCCGATAACGGGAACACAGGAGTTCGACTCGCTTGCGTTTTTCGGGCCTCCGCCGGCTTCCGGTACGCCGCTTCATCTCGTCGCTACAGCACCGGATGGCCGTGCACTGCTCTTTGATGGAGCGACGACGCCGGTCGCTACCTTTTCCGGCTGGGGCAGCGATGTTGCCGCGCTCTACTCCGCGAGCCGCAGCCGATGGCCAGTTCTCGTAACCGGCGCGGGCGATTGGACAGAGGCAGACACAATTCAAGCATTCGACATCGTGAATCGCCAGGCAGTTCCGGTCAGCAGCGAAATCGAATTCGACGGGCCGATCACGGCGCTGTGGTCGGAGGGTGAAAACACGGCGCTGGCTGTTTCGCGCAACCTCAAGACAGGAATGTATGAAGCGTATTTTATTCGCGCGGATTACAACCAGTAGTCTTCTGCTCGCAGCACTGCTCGCGGCGATGGCAGCATTCGCTGCGCGAAGACCGCGGTATGGCGGCAC
>JASHRL010000010.1 GCA_030037355.1 Candidatus Acidiferrales bacterium
TGCAAAGGGTGAATGGCTCGGAGGTATTTCCGGAGGAATTTACCGAAGCGCTTGAGCTCGTCGAATTCCACGCTCCGGATTTTCCCATCGGCCCGCGAAGTTTCTTTGAAGGAATGACCGCGGCGATCTCGATGCCGCTGCGAGTTCACGAAAAGAGGCTTGGAGTTGCGCTTATTGCATCCAAAGCGCGAGCCGGAACGCTGCGCCGCGAGGCATTTCGAAGCACGGCGGCGGAAATCGCCGTCTCTGTCTTTGCCGAGCGCTCGCGCCGTGAATCGGTGGCGCTGGAGGGCATGACTCAGCTTCGCTATCAGGTGGATGACGGGATTGCCTCGGGAGAAACGGTAGCGGATATCTTGCGGCGGATCGCTGCTGCTGCCGCACGCGCGACGAATGCGGAGTTTGCCGGATTCGCGCGCATCGCGGGCGATTCGCTGCGGTGGGACGCGCTGGCAGGCTCGAAATCGCTCGGCGCAGCGTCCCATCACGCCGTTCTGGGCGTCGCGAAGGCGGCATCGACGGCGGGGAACCCTGTCGTGCACGATGGCGCCACGGGACCCGTGGCAGGATTGTCCCTTGTGAGCGTGCCTTTGCCGAGCGCGTCTGCCTTCAGCGTCTTGCTGGCTGGTTATCGTCAGGGGCAGCGCGTGCCGCTCGAAATTTTGCAGGATTTCCGCACGCTGGCCGCTCAGACCCAGCGTGAGTGCGAAACGCGAGGTCAGAGCGCCAAGTTTCGCGCCTTATTTGAATCCTGTGGAGAAGCCTTCTTGATCTGCGATTCTTGGGGCAAGGTAATCGAGGCCAGCCGCCGTGCGCGCGAACTGCTCGGCTGGAAACGCAACTTTGCCTCGAAGCCGTCTCTGTCGGAGTGTTTTCGCCGGCCCGAGCCTCCGGAATTTCAGGCTTGGCTCGGCCGGGCGGCAACAGGCGATCCTGTAGGCGCGCTCGATTGCGAACTGGAAACCGGATTCCGCGTCCGCCTTATCGCCCGCAAGCCGCAAGAGGAAAGTGAACAACTGCTCGTGACGTTGGAAGAGGGCTCCTTAGCAGAGCGCGCGGATCGGCAGTGGAAGCGGTTGCAGGCCGAATTGCTGAGCGTTCTCGACGGCGTCCGTTGCGGCGTGTTGCTCGTTGGAGCCGATGGAAATATCCGTTTTGCGAACGCACACTTTGGAATGCTGTTTGGGCTCGACGCGCGCACATTGGAGGGTTTGAAGGACCTCCAGGAACTTTGGGCCTTGATCGAGCCGCGGCTGGAAGACGCGAAGGCGTTTCCGATGCCATGGCGCATTTTCGCAAACGGCTCGGGAGATGCGATTCACGACGAACTGGAGCTTGCCGGCGCAACCCCGCGCATTTTAGAGCGCTATGCCAGGCCGGTATTGGATGAAGACGGCGGCAAGCTCGGCTGGCTTGAAATCTACCGGGACATCACCAACCAGCGGAACATCCAGTCGAAGCTCGAGCAAACGGACAAAATGGCTGCGCTGGGACAGCTCGTCTCCGGCATCGCCCACGAACTGAATAATCCGTTGACGTCCATCATGGGATACGCGCAGTTGCAGTTAGCGCGCAACAGCGCGGAAGCTCCGGGCGGCGAGGCCAAGATGATTTTCGAGGAAGCCGAACGCGCCCGCCGGATCGTCAAGAATTTATTGTTCTTTGCGCGCCAAACAGAACCGGAACGCACGCGCGTGGACGTCAACGAAATCATCGAACGCACCGTTTCTCTGCGTGGCTACGAATTGAAGGTTGAGAATATCACGGTAACTTGCGAGCTTGCGCCGGGCCTGCCGGCCACCTTGGCTGATCCGTTTCAGTTGCAGCAAGTTGTCCTGAACCTGCTGATCAATGCGGAACAGGCGATTCTCGAAAACCGCGGTCATGGCCGCATTCGCATACGCACGAGAAAAGCCTCGGACGATCGGCTGACGATGGAGGTTTTCGACAGCGGCCCGGGGATTCCGCCGGAGGTCGCCTCGCGGATTTTCGATCCCTTCTTCACCACCAAACCGCCGGGCGTCGGCACGGGTCTCGGGCTTTCGATCGTGTACGGCATCGTCGAACAGCATGGTGGCGAGGTCACATTCGAAAACCT
The DNA here is from genome assembly GCA_030037355.1 of Candidatus Acidiferrales bacterium. Taxonomy (GTDB): domain Bacteria; phylum Acidobacteriota; class Terriglobia; order Acidiferrales; family UBA7541; genus DAHUXN01. The sequence continues at coordinate 2,099 of JASHRL010000010.1, forward strand.
TCGCGGGGGAGGAGCAAAATTTAAGGTTGATTTGCCCTTGATCGCAGTGCCCGGGGCGGAAGCTCCTGCTGGCGCGACGGTTCGCACCGACTTTTCGCAGAAAACGACGAGCGGCCGCGTACTCGTCGTCGAAGATGAACCGACGGTTGCCCAGCTCGTCGCCGACGTACTGCGCGAGGAAGGCCACCAGGTGGATACCGTCCTTGACAGTCCGGAGGGTTTGGCGCGCGTTGCGAGGAACCACTACGACTTGATCATCTGCGACCTGCGCATGCCGCGGCTCGATGGCCCGGCATTTTATGACGCGCTCGTTCGTGGTGGCAGCTCGGCGCAGCATCGCATTTTGTTCATTACCGGCGACACACTTGGTCCGCACACGGCCGAGTTTCTCAGATCACACCAGCTTCCCTATCTCGCTAAACCGTTTCTCGTGGAGGAATTGAAGATCGCCGTAAATCGGGTTCTCGGGGAGGGCGCGCAGGCTGCACAGATTGCCAGCCTAGGGGAGAAGGCGCACGCATGACACGAGTCGCAATCGCGAGCGAAGCAGCGTCTTTGATGATTCCGAAAGGCGCTTCAGTTCTTGTCGGCATGATAGAAGGCAAAGAGCGAGATGACGTTGTTCGTGCCATCGCAAGCGCAGGTGCGCACAGGGAAATTGCTTCTGCCAGGACTTTTGACGAGCTGATCTCTTCCGCTGCGCGGTTCGACCCGCGCACTATCGTTTTCGAAGAGGCCATTCTTCCCGGGAATATTGCATTCAGCGAAGCGGCGCGCCGGCTATCCCTTTTCGCTCCGGTCGTCGCCATCGGCTTGCCGGAGCGGCAGTGGCAGCTCGCCAGTCTCATACTGGCTGGCGAAGTCGATTTTGTCGCGCGCTCCGGCGGATGCGCGGCTGTCGTGGCCGCGCTTGTCGAACGGCGGCTTCATGCGCCGTCTGCCGGCCATGAATTTCGCGCCGCGTGGATGGCGGATCTTCCCGCAGACTTCGCCGAAATTCTGCGCCACGAAATCAATAACCCGTTGACCGGAATTCTTGGAAATGCGGAGTTACTCCTGTCGCAGCATCGCTCCATTCTTCCGGCGATCTCCGTGCAGCGCCTCGAAACAGTCGTCGACCTCGCTGTACGGCTGCGCGAAACCATTCGCTGCCTGAGTGTGGAATGGGAGCGCCAGCACTCTACTCTGCACTCGGCGCATTCCGCTTAGATCGCGAAGCCGCACGCCTGCTCCGATCGCGGCGGCACGCCAATCATTCGCTTCGCTAGGCTCCCGACGTCGTAGGGTCGATGACCTTTCTTACCTGCGATACTTTGTTGGCAGGGAAGCCACCTTGCCGCGCGTGCTCGCGTACCATTTCTTCGTTCGGCGCAATGTAAACACAATAGATTTTGTCGTCGGTCACGAAGCTCTGCACCCACTGAATCTGTGGGCCGAGGTTTCGCAGCACGCTGCAGGATTTTGCTGCCACGGCCTGAAACTGATCGTCAGACAGGGACCCGACCTTGGGAATTTCCCGCTCGATAACGAATCTCGGCATCTGTATGCCTCCTAATTGGGGAATTTGTGGGCGCATTATACATGGAGATAACCGTTTTCCAAGTACAGAAGGTGGTGCAGATCTGCCTTCTCGCGGCGGCGATTCAGTCTCCTCCTCAATCTCCTTTCAAGCGGTCTTTCCATGAAAAGTAAGCGCGAAAATGGCCAAAGGGTTGCCAACGGCGAGAAGTTCTCCTACCATGTGCATGAATCCTCCAGCTCGCGCTCGCCAGGCGCGCTCGGAAAGCGAATTCAACAAGCGAAATGGCGCGACCTCCTCGATTGCTGGTGCTCGACCCCGCTGGAACACGGCGGGAAGTACCGATTGCTGTTTTCCCATTCCGCATTGGACGGCAGACCGGCAACGAGCTCACGCTGCGCGACAGCCGCATCAGCCGCCAGCAAGCGCAAATCACTTGCGCGGACGGCGTGTACTTCTTGGAAGACCAGGGCAGCCGCCACGGCACGTTCGTCAATGGCCAGCGCATCGCCGGGCCACACACTCTGAAAGCCAAAGACAGCTTGGATTTCGGCATGCCGGACTCTTTCAAACTGGTTTACCTGGGGGATGAAGCGACCATCGAGGAGTTGATCGAGCAAGTAGAGAAGCCGGCGCCGGCCACGGCGGGCACGCAGGGGCTCTATCATCTCGGCGTTCTCCTGGAAGTGGCGCGCACGCTGGGCTCGGGCTTGTCGCTCGAAGATGTGCTGGCAGCTGTGCTGGATGCGGCCATTCGTCTGACGCGCACCGAGCGTGGCGTGCTGTTGCTTGCGGACTCGGAAGGCGCGATGAAGCCGGCGGTCGCACGCGACGCCAAAGGTGGCTCATTATCGCTCAACGAATTGAAGATTTCCTCCGGTGTGCTGAAGCGTGTCGCGACGTCCCGGCGTGAGTTGATTGTCAGTGATACAGGCGACGAAGCGTCCATTCATCAGCAAGCCAGCGTCGCTTCGCTTTCCTTGTTGACGATTGTGGCCATCCCGATTGAGAAGCTGCCCGTCATCGCCGCCGTCGACGTCACCATCACATCGGAAGAAGCGGATCTGCTCGGTGTTTTGTATCTGGATAGCCGCTCGCCCACAACGGCCTTTACCGACATTGACCGCGAGGTCTTGCATACGCTGACGCGCGAAGCGGCCAACGTCATCGAAAACGCGCGGCTGTTTGCGGCCTCCCGTGACAAGGCGCGGCTGGATCACGAAATCGAAATCGCCAGCCAGATTCAGAAGGAACTTTTGCCGAAGACGTTTCCGCAAACGGCGCACGTCGCCGTGACCGGTTCGACGCTGGCCTGCCATTCCGTCGGAGGCGATTGCTTTGACGTGGTTTCGCTCGGCGGCGGACGCTTCGGATTTTTCGTCGGCGACGTCGCCGGGAAGGGAATTGCGGCTTCGCTGCTGGCAACTCTGCTGCAGGGCGTCTTCTATACGACGGCGGCGCTCGACATTCCTTTGTCGGAGGCAACGCAGCGCGTAAATCAATTCTTGTGCGAGCGCTCGAGCGACGATCGTTATGCGACGCTGTTTTACGGCGTGCTCGATCCCGCCGGGAATCTCGAATATATCAACGCGGGGCATGTGCCCCCGCTTCTGCGCCGCGTTTCCGGAGATGTTGCTGAATTGACGTCATCGAACTTTCCCGTCGGTATGTTCGATGGGGCCGAATTCAAGAGCGAACGAGTCGTGCTGGGCGCTGGAGATTATCTGGTTATTTATTCGGACGGCGTTTCCGAAGCGAAAAACATGAAAGAAGACATGTTCGAGCAGGCGCGGCTCAGCGAGGTGATGCGCGATTTTTCCGGCGCGAGCGTGGAAGAGCTGGCCGAAACCATCCGCGGGAAAGTGCGCGAATTCACCGGAGGCGCGCCGCAGGCGGACGATATTACGATGGTCATTGTGCAATACAAGGGCGCGGCGCAGCATGCAGGCGTGTCGGCGTAAGTTGCAAGAAGGTCTGTTACTCCCCGCAATCGCAAGCTCCATTTTCGCTTCGGAATGCTTCTGGATTCTCGCCAGAATTAAATAAAAGTGCGTTGCTTACGATCCCGTGGACGAGTAATGACGCGTGCCGAAATTCCACATGAAGATCGCGAAAACGAGAAAAGCCAGGGCAACGACGGGCACAAAAGGCAAATACTCCGGCGTGACAGTGTGGCCAAGCAAGCGCACGCTGGGATAGAACGACGCGAGGCCGAAAGGAATAATCCAGCAGAGGAAAAACTGCACCACCCCGGAATAAATTGAAAGCGGGTAACGGCCGAAGGCAATCACGTTCCAGACCGGCGGATGCACGCCGATGCGGTCCTCGAACCAGAATGAAATCGTCGTGAGCAGCAGAAACACCGAGACATAAATGATCCCGGCGCAGGCGCCCCAGAAAACAAGCAGTGAAAACTTTCCGGCGGTCCAGTGCACATGAAGCCTGCTGGAAGCCCAGCCCATGCAGAAAAGTCCCGTAGCGATCTCCTGAATTGATTCGAGGCGGAATTGTTCGAAGAGCACCTGAAAAAGCGTCGAAATCGGCCGCAACATCACACGGTCGAATTTTCCTTCAATAATGTAATTGTTGCCGAAGTCATACAGGTTCAGGCTGATGATGTTGAAAATCCCATAAGGCAAGAGCGAGAAACCGTAGAGGAAGATCTCCTCCGGAAACGTCCAGCCTGCCAAGCTTGGTATTTTCCGAAATAAAACGACTACGAAGAATAACGCGAAGATCGTCGCAGCAAAGCTGGTCGCCGTCGAAACGATAAAGTCTCCGCGGTATTCCATTCGCATCTTCGCGTATTGGGAGAGATATTCGCCGAATAGAATGCAGTGCCGCCAAAAACTACGCATAAGCTGGCGCGGCCAATTCTCGATGTTTTTCCGCTCCCGACCGCCCGGATTCGACGTCACCTTCTATCCTCCGTGTATTGTGATTTTCTTTGTGGCGCGCTCCCACCACCAATGCGCCGCGAAAAGCAAAATCACTACCCAGACCCACTGCACGCAAAGCAATTGGATCGCCTTGTTTGTCGAAAATCTTCCCAGGTAAATTGAAAGTGGCGTGTAGGCAATATGTTCAAAAGGCAGCCACGATAGGATTCGCTGCGCCGCTTTGGGGAAATAAGTCATGGGAATGAGCAGGCCGGAAAGCAATTCGATCAGCCAGTATTTCGCGCGAATCATTGCGAGAATTGACTTCAGCGGAATCGCGCATGTGCCGATCATAAAGTTGATCGCGCCCATCAGGAAAAATGAGCCGATAACGGCGATGATGAAAAGTGTTAAGTCAGTTCCGGACGCAGGTCCCTGCACTGGAAAGACGAACGCAACAACCACGGCCGTAGGCACGGTCAGCAGGCCGAGCCGAAACGCCGACTCGCCCATGGCGCGAAAGATCCACATCCATTGCACCGAGACGGGCTTGATCAGATCCATGGCGATCTTGCCTTCGATCACTTCATAGGCCATTTCCTGATCGATGGTGTTCCAGTAAAACGAGCGAATGATCCATCCGACGCTGACGTAGGTAATCATCTGCGGCAGGCTGAACCCCGCGATAGATCCAGTTGCATTGCGGAATACAGCGCTCCAGATGAAGTAATAGACCGTCACGTTGAGAAGATACGTGATGATGCCGGTGAAGTAGCGCAGACGAAAAGCGAGGATGTTGACGAAGCCGATGCGCGAAAATTCCGCGTAGGGTACGAGCGCTGCCTGCACGCGTGAGGCCATTACATCCTGCCTCGTCGATAAATTGATTCGAGTGGACGATTCATTCGAGTCTCATTTGGCTGCGACGCTCAACCAGGCATCGTAACACATGCTCCCTGAGCAGGCGTGATCGGGCGAGTTGCAGTGGAATCGCCAAGACGGTATCAAAGTGCAAGAGGCATCCATTCGATGGGTTCGCGACGGCGACGATTTTGAAAATGCGGCGCGATTTGTGGCGATTAGAGATGCACCGACTGTTTGTTTTGTGAGAGTCACAGGAGATTCTAATTCTGCAATCTGGCAATTAGAAGTTCTGGAGGCTAGAGGCTGGATGATGGAGGCTAGAGGGTTTGCGGGCGAAGCAGCGCAAAGAGGAAGGGACGAAAATTTGTCCCGATTAGAAAAAGTCAAGTGATTGGTTTTGCAGGCGGTTAGCGGAAATTCACTGAGCTTTGCTGTCCCGATTAGAAAATCGCGCTGATCCGGGGCCAACGGGCCACGGCGGGCATGCCTGACGGGGCGGGCGATTTCCCGAATCGGGAAAAATGGCGGACGGAGGCGAGTGTCCGAAATCGCAAAGTTTTTCAAAAAACCGAAAGAATCAGCGATTAGAACGACCTCCCGTTGTTTGTTTTCTATCATTTGCATCGAGTTCTAATAATTTATATCCCTAGCGATTAGAAATCGCAAAAACGAACAAAAAGCGAAGCTCCTTCGCCAAAACGCGGCTACGGCGCTCCAAGAAACTCCTTCGCCTCCAATCCGGCTACGGCGTTTGAAGCGCCTCCGCCGAAAATCGCCTCCTGCGTCTTGCACTCTCCTTCGAAAAATAAAAGGCCACGTCGCCGTGGCCTCGCATACTTCCAGCGCTATCGTTTGCAGCCTGGGTTTTCCAGGCCGCTAGCTACTATGTACCAGATGATTAACTATTTGTCAAGAGGAATATGCCCCCCTTCGGGCAGCCTGGCGGATGTGGCTCCAAGCGCGCTCGACGTGGGGCAGTTCAGTACTGGTCTGGCCGACGCAAAGGCGCAGGGTGAGCTTGCCGTCCAGTTTCGTATGTGTGAGATACAAGGCGCCGCTTTGGTTCAGGCGATCCAAAATGTCTTGATTGGTGGCGTCGCCGGAGCGATGACGAAAGCAAATGAGATTGAGCGGGACGGGCGCGGCAAGCTCGAAATCACTATCTTCGCGTACCCAAGAAGCGAATTGTTGCGCCAATTCGACGTGGCGGCGAACGTGATGCCGGAGGCCTTCGATGCCGTAGTGGCGAATCACAAACCAGAGTTTCAAGGCGCGGAACCGGCGGCCGAGCTGCACATGCCAGTCGCGATAATCGATTACGGCGCCGGATTCTGTGGCTTTGTTGCGGAGGTATTCGGGCAGAACGCTCATGGTGCGAATCAGCGCGGCGCGGTCGGCGACATAAAAGCAATCGCAATCGAAATTCGTGAACATCCACTTGTGAGGATTGAAGCAGTAACTATCGGCGAACTCCAAGCCCTCGTGAATCCAGCGAAGTTCCGGGCAGAGAGCCGCCGTGCCGGACATTGCCGCGTCAACGTGAAGCCAGATTTTGTGCGCACGGCAAATTTCGCCGATGGCGCGCACCGGGTCGATGCCATTGGAAGATGTCGTGCCGACGGTTGCGCAGACAAAACAAGGCGTATGTCCGGCGGCCAAGTCGCGCTGGATTTGCGCAGCGAGCAACTGCGGGCGCATGGCGAAATCTTCGTCGACCTCGATCAAGCGCAGGTTTTTGCTGCCAATTCCCGCGATTTTTGCCGCTTTTTCGATCGACGAATGGGCTTGCGAAGAGGTGTAGGCGACGAGTTTACCGTCGCAGCCACGCTCATTTGAAGCATAGTTCGTGGCGCGTTCGCGGGCGGCGAGCAGTGCGCACAACGAAGAATTGGACGCGGTATCTTGAATGACTCCGCCGCCAGTACTCGTGGACAAAAATTTGCCCGGTAGATCAAGCATCTCCACGAGCCAATCGAGCATGTGCGTTTCGAGTTCCGTGCAAGCGGGACTGGTGGCCCAGAGCATTCCCTGCACGCCGAGGCCAGCAGAAAGCATTTCGCCCATGATGGAGGGAAAGGAAGTGTTCGAGGGAAAAAACGCGAAGAAATTCGGAGATTGCCAATGGGTGATGCCGGGGAGAATCAGTTTTTCGACGTCGCGCAGCATTGCATCGAAGGATTCACCTTTCTGCGGAGCACTTTTCGGAAGCGAGGCGCGAATTTCGCCGGGCTTCGCCTGCGACATCACGGGGTAGGATTCGATACGTTCGTAATAATCGGCGATCCAATCCACGACAGCTTTGCCGTGACGGCGAAACTCCTCCGGAGTCATGTGAAACCCTGATTTTTCCGACATGTGAGCCACCTTGTGAGCGAGAATCGTCAGGCTATAGCGCGACTTCTTGCAGGGCTGCCCCGGCGTAGATGCGCTTCACGACTTCTTCAATCGGTTCGTCCTCGATGAGCAGGTCACGAACTTCGACCGAATTCAAAATCTGGCGAATCAGATCGGCGGTGGAAACCTTCACGCGGTCGAAACGGATGCGGTAGGTGAGCTGGTCGACCTGTTCGAGCTCGAGACCGTCGCGCGTGAATGCATGCACGCCAGCGAGCTGCGCGGAATCCTTCACGGCAAATTTGATTTGCTTGGTGCGCAGCAATTTTTGCTTGAGGAGGTCGAGAGGGCCGTCATAGAGCAGGCGGCCGTGGTCAATAATCATGATACGGCGGCACAATTCCTCGATATCGTCGAGGTCGTGCGTGGTGAGCAGCACGGTAGTTTGAAATTCGCGATTGATGGCGCGCAGGAATTTGCGAATCTGATCTTTCGCCACGACGTCGAGGCCGATGGTCGGTTCATCGAGGAAGAGCAATGGCGGATTGTGGAGCAACGCCGCAGCCAAATCGCAGCGCATGCGTTCGCCGAGAGAAAGCTTCCGGACGGGCGTGAAGAGATAATCCTGAATGCCGAGAATCTGATTGAACCTCTCCATGCGCTCCTGAAAATCGCGTTCGGAGACTTCGTAGATGCGGCGGAGGAGCTTGAACGATTCGACGACGGCGATGTCCCACCAGAGCTGCGTGCGCTGGCCGAAGACGACGCCGATGGTTTTCACGTATTGCCGGCGCTGCTTATAGGGAACGAAGCCGTTGACGCGCGCTTCGCCTGAGGATGGCATCAGGATGCCGGTGAGCATTTTGATGCTGGTGGATTTTCCAGCACCGTTCGGGCCGATGTAGCCGACCATTTCGCCGGGCTTGACCTCGAAACTCACGCGGTCGACGGCGTTCACGGTCATGTAATCGCGAACGAAGAGATTTTGAATCGAGCCCCAAACACCTTCGCGGCGTTTGAATGTACGGAAGTCCTTGGAGAGCTCGCGTACGTCAATGAGCGGAGCGCCGGTCAATTTGTCAGCAGCCATCGCGACAAAGATTCTAGCATGGAGTGTTTTCCGCGCAGGAAACCCCTCCGCAGAGGGTACGCGGCATGCGAGGGATTGGATGCGGTTACGTGCGGAAGAGTACGTCTTCGCGATTGAACATACGCACGGCCGCAGCGAGACCCAGCGCCGCGTAAACGCAGGTCATACCGAAGACGGCGGCCATCATCGTCCAGTGATATGTGCCGGAGATGATTTCTTTGCTCACCATGCAGGTGTTCAGGATGGGAATGAACGCTGTTATCCAGTTCAATTCGATTCCCGG
>JASHRL010000074.1 GCA_030037355.1 Candidatus Acidiferrales bacterium
TCCTGCGCGCGTCGTCGTCCGGCGAAACGGCATTGACGTGCCCGCGCAACTGCCGGAACGCGGAAGCTTTCGCCAGAAATGGAAAATCGAGCGGCAAACGACGATTGTCCTGTTTCTGGGCCGTGTGGTTGCGAAGAAGAGCCCTGATCTATTGCTCGAGGCATTCGCTCGCATGCGCCGCGAAGCGCCGGACACAAAGAATTCTGTTCTGGTTCTCGCCGGACCGGCGGAAGAAGACAGCTACGCCACAAATTTGAAATCTCGAGCCGCGGCGCTGGACATCTCGGAGAGCGTTTTATTCACCGGGCCAATCTACGACGAAGCGAAATGGTCGGCATACTGCGACGCGGATGTGTTTGTGCTGCCATCGCAAAATGAAAACTTCGGCAACTCAGCCGCCGAGGCAATGGCCTGCGGCACGCCAGTGATCGTCAGCGATCAATGCGGAATTGCGCCGCTGATTGAAGGGAGGACCGGACTGGTTGTTTCGCACGATGTTCGCGCGGTTGCGGACGCATTGAAAAGCCTGCTTCAGGACGATCGTCTCGCTCAAAAGTTCCGCGACGCTTGCCCCGGCGTGGTTCGCGATCTCTCCTGGGACGAGCCTTTGACGCAGATGGAGGAGCTTTATCGCGAAGCAGCGTCGAACGCAAAGCCGGCGTGAAAATCTGACAATGATTCGTGACACCCAGTGATTGACTTGAGTACGATGTTGAGCGGCACGATCACGAGCGAGCCAGAGAATTAAATGTGCGGAATCTGCGGAATCATTGGCTCCGAAAACCAAGAAGAATCAGCACTGCGCCTCCGTCGCATGATGGACGCGATGACGCATCGCGGGCCGGATGGCGAAGGGGCGTTTGTTGCTTCGCGCGCGGCCATCGGGATGCGGCGCCTCAGCATTATCGACCTTCCCGGCGGCAACCAGCCGATCTGGAATGAGGCGGAAACGCTCGCCATCGTTTTCAACGGCGAAATCTACAACTATCGCGACCTTCGCCTATTGCTCGAATCCAGGGGACACGTTTTCCGCACGCAATCCGATACGGAGGTCATCGTCCACGCCTACGAGACTTGGGGAGAAGATTGCGTGCGCGAGTTGCGGGGGATGTTCGCATTCGCAGTTCTCGAGATGCCGGGCGGAAAAACGGGACGGCCACGGCGCGTCTTCCTCGCACGCGATCGCCTGGGCATCAAGCCGCTCTACTACGCGAGCCATGGGGGCAATTTCTATTTCGCTTCCGAGGTTCGCGCGCTACTCGCCAGCGATTGTGTTCCGCGGCGATTGTCACCGGCTGCGGTTTCGAGCTATCTCCTCTTCGGAGCCGTCGGCGAGCCGATGACGTTGCTCGAAAGCATCGAGTCGCTGCCGCCGGGCTACCGAGGCTACGTCTCCTGCGACTCGCCTGCGAATTCTTTCCGCCCCAGTTGCTACTGGAGCATTACGGATGTTCCGCGCGGGCAGGAAGAGAATGTGCAAACGGAGTCGCCAGCCGCACGCGTCAGGACCTGTTTCGAAGACGCTGTTCGCCGTCATCTGATTGCTGACGTGCCCGTGGGAGTCTTTCTGAGCAGCGGCATGGATTCGACGGCAATTGCTGCGGTCGCGAGCCGCCAGCATCCGGGCATCAAGACGTTCACGGTGGTTTTTCCTGAGCAGGATTTCAGCGAAGGGCAACTCGCGCGGCGCACGGCCAGCCAGCTTGGGACGGAGCATGCGGAGTTTGTCTTGACCGGCGAGGAGATGAAGTCGCGCCTCGACGAAGCCGTCGCCGCCTTCGACCAGCCGAGCGCCGACGGAGTGAATACGTTTTTTGTTTCCTGGGCAGCGCGGCAGGCGGGATTGAAGGTCGCGCTTTCGGGCCTTGGCAGCGACGAGCTTTTCGGCGGCTATTCGACGTTTCGCTCGACCGCACAGATCACGCGCCTCATCGCGTCTTCACGGTGGATTCCGGCTGCCATTCGGCGCGCTGGGGCCGCTCCGCTGAACGCATGGGCCGCGCGGAGCCGCCGCCCAGACGCAATGCGCAAGATGACATCGGCATTTACGGGTCCGCACGGATTCCCGCATCCATACTTTTTCACGCGAACTCTTTTTTCGCCGGACGCTGTCGTGGAGCTCCTTTCGAAAAACGACGATGGCACCGACACAGCGCCCTGGATGAACTGGCTATCGAATGCGGCGCGGGAAGGGGAAACACTGGACGCATTCAACGCCGTTTCCTGGCTGGAAACTCGCTCGTATCTTGTCAACATGCTTCTGCGCGATACCGATACCATGAGCATGCGCCATTCGCTGGAGGTTCGCGTACCGTTTCTGGATGCGCGGCTCGTCGAACTCGTGCTTGGACTTCCAGGCGCAGCGAAACAAAAAAATGGAGCGCGCAAGGCGCTGCTCGCGGAAGCGCTTGGGAATTTATTTTCGCGCGAAATCCTGGAGCAGAAGAAGAGGACGTTCACTTTGCCCTGGGATAGCTGGCTGCGTGGCGAATTGCGAGAGCGCGTCGCAGCGGGGCTTTTGGATTGCGATGCGAAGCTCGCGGCGATCGTGGATGCAGCGGCGGTAAGAAACGTCTGGCGGGATTTTCTGGCTGGTAGAACAAGCTGGTCGCGGCCGTGGAGCTTGTTCGTGTTGAATGAGTGGGTTCGCAGGAATTTGGGTTCCGATGCAGGCCAGAGTGCGCGACAGGAAACCCCGTCGGCAACTGCGGTATTCTAATCGGAGTGAAATCGCTGCGAAAAACGGAGTGCGGGTAAGCGGATGATCATCTTGGGAATCAACGCGTACCACGCGAACGCGTCAGCGGCCATTCTCGTCGATGGCCAACTGATCGCCGCGGTGGAAGAAGAACGCCTGAATCGCGTGAAGTACGCGGCGGGGCTGCCGGTCAAGGCCATTCAATACTGTCTTCAGGCAGCCGGCGCGAAATTTTCCGACGTCGATCACATCGCCATTCCTCGCGATCCCTGGGCGCGTATGGGAACGAAACTGCGCTTCGCCATGCGCATGCCGCGATTCGCGCTCGAACGCGCCAAAGTATTCCGGCGCTTTAGCGGAATCAAAGACGAACTGGCCGCCGCATTTGAGATCGATCCGCAAAGCATTCGTGCGCAATTCCATCGCATCGAACATCACCAAGCGCATCTGGCCAGCACATTTTTCGTATCGCCCTTCGATCGCGCCGCCGTGCTTTCCGCCGACGGACTGGGCGATTTCGCCAGCACGATGTGGGGCGTCGGCGAGGGACCGCAGATTCACGTCGCCGGCTCCATCGCGTTCCCGCATTCGCTGGGCATGTTTTATACGGCGATGACGCAATATCTGGGATTTCTGAAATTCGGCGAGGAATACAAAGTGATGGGCCTCGCGGCGTATGGCGCACCGGCGTATCTCGACGAACTGCGCCGCGCTGTTCGAGCGGAAGAGCCCATGGGTTTTCGCCTCAACCTCGATTATTTCACGCATCACAAGACCGGTCCGGAGATGACCTGGAGGAAGGCGGACGAGACGCCAGTTCTCGGAAAGCTTTACTCGCCGTTGCTCGAGCAACGTCTCGGCCATGCGCGCGCGCCGGAGCAGCCTCTGGAACAGCGCCATAAGGATTTTGCAGCGAGCATGCAGGCGCACCTCGAAGATGTGCTGCTCGCAAATATCAACGCGCTTCACAAGCAGACGAAAGCTAGAGCGCTCTGCCTCGCCGGAGGAGTGGCGTTCAATTGCGTGGCCAACGGCAAGATTCTGGAGCGGACGCCCTTCGAGCAGATTTATGTGCAACCAGCGGCAGGCGATGGCGGGCTTTCCGTCGGCGCGGCGATGGCCGTGAATTGCCAGATTCTCGGAAAGCCGCGCAGCTTCGTGATGGAACATGCGTTCTGGGGTCCGGGATTTGAGCCAGCGGAGATCCGGCGAGCCGTTTCCAACTGGAATTCGAGTGCTGAGGAAACGCAGATCAGCGAACTTGACGAAGATTCTCTGGTGCAGGCGACGGCGCATCACATTGCGCAGGGAAAAATCGTCGGATGGTTTCAGGGCCGCGCAGAGTGGGGACCGCGCGCGCTCGGAAATCGCAGCATTCTCGCCGATCCACGCCGCGTGCAAATGAAGGAGACTCTGAATCGCCGGATCAAGCACCGCGAAGCTTTTCGGCCCTTTGCACCTTCCATTCTCGAGGAATCCACGGGTGAATATTTCGAGCGCACGCACCCTTCGCCGTTCATGACTTTCGCGTATCCGGTGCGTCCTGCGAAGCGCGCGGTGATTCCCGCGCCGACGCACGTGGATGGCACAGCGCGCTTGCAAACCGTGAATCGAAATGTGCATCCATTGTACTGGCGATTGATCCGGGCATTTGGTAACATAACGGGTGTCCCGGTCCTGCTAAATACATCTTTCAACGATAACGAACCGATTGTTTGCCAGCCCTCAGAAGCCCTAGCCTGTTTTGAACGCACAAGAAT
>JASHRL010000075.1 GCA_030037355.1 Candidatus Acidiferrales bacterium
CGACTGACTTGTTGAACTCGATGGTTTTGTCGATGATATCGTCGGGATCGAAGTCGACCCATTGCGGTTCAAAATCGACGGGAACGTCGAACTCCTGCTGCTGCAAATCGTCGCGAACCTGAACCTGTTTGTGTTCGCCATTCGCGCCGTAAAGGGCGACCTCGATGGGCATGTCGAAGATCGGTGTGTCGGCATCCACGTGCTGAGTCTGCGCAACTGTGATTTTTTCCATTTTTTGCGCGGGATCGTACGTCGCCTGAACGCGGTACGCGGGATGGCCCGCCATGTAGACCCACTCGCGGAAGAACCAGTCGAGTTCCTGGCCCGTCGTGTCACGGATTGCTGAGATTAAATCAGCAGTATCTGCGACGTGCTCGTGGTGAGCCTCGAGATAGTGGTTCAACGCACGAAAGAAAAGTTCATTCTGCGAAGCCTCGTGCGACGCCGCTTCAGGCCCATCGATCAAATACCGAAGCATGTCGAGTACGGCAGCACCTTTCTCATGCGTGGTGGCGTCAAACATATCCAGAGCATCGTTATAGTGACGGTCGACAATTGGACGTGAGTACTTTTCCTGACCTTCCGATTGCTCCGTGATTTGATCGTTGTAAATAGCGAAGCGATAGGCGTCATAGTCTTCGTGGTGCTGCGTGTAAAGCGCCTCCATGTAGGTGGCGAATCCTTCATTCAGCCAGATGTCCGGCCAATCGCGTCCCTGCACGTAATCGCCGAACCAGTGCTGCCCGAGTTCATGGGAGACAACGTCCGTGCTCGGATAATCCTGATCGGCGCGAGCATCGTGCAAAAGGTAATCGGTGAGCGTCGTTGCGCTGACGTTCTCCTGCCCTCCGAAAATGTAATTGTGCACCATCGTTTGAGCGTACTGCTCGTAGGGGTAATCGACGCCCGTCGCCCGCGAGAAAAACGCAATCATGTCAGGCGTCAGATGCAAAGAGCGGCGCGCCGTGGCGTCATCGATATAGGGCGGGACATAATAATCGACGGGCTTGTTTTCGTATTTGTCTGAGATTTTGCGCCACGGGCCAATGGCGAGCGAAGTCAAATAGGAGCTGTGGGGGACGCTTTCCACCCAATCATAAGTGACCCGCCCCGCCGCGTGAGTGACTTTTACCAGCTTGCCATTGGAAACGACGACCTGGCCTTCGGGAACTGTCGTAATCGTTTCGCTCGTGGCCATGTCATTGGGATAGTCCCAGCACGGAAACCAATATTGATTGAATTCTGGCTCGCCTTGCGTATACACCTCGCGCGGCCGGTTCGGATAGTCTTTCGTCGGATTCACAAAGAAAAGCCCTGTGCGCGGGAAGCCGTGGTAGACGATGCGTACATACAGCGAGTCAGCGGGACTATATTCGCGATCGAGCGTGACCCAAAGCCGCGAGGCTTTGGCATCCGTATCGTAAGCGAGCTTTACGGCTGCGGCCTCTTGAGACGGTTCCAAGTTTACGGACTCAATTTGCAGCCCCGCACTATTCAAATTAAATTTGTGAAAATGCTGGTCGAACGGACGGAGCGTGACAACCTCGTCGCCGAACACTTCGCCGTTTGGTTCGTCGAAATGCAGCGTCAGCTTGTAATTCTCGACGTGATACGTCCGGCTTGGCGCCCAACGCCAGACGTTCGGATCGCCGAAGACATGCGCGTTTGATGCCCCCGGCGGCGGAGCGGCATGAACGGTGCCGCGCATTAATGTTCCGCCACCGACAGCCGCAGCAAGACAGAACAACCCTGCGACGCCAGCTTTGATGAAGCGCAGCCGCACCGAACCGGGCCGATCATTCGGCCGCGGCCTCCATGCCCACAGCGCGACGATTCCGGCAAAGCGAATCAACACCGCGATCGCGCCGGTACTGTCGTTGAGCGGATCGCCATTGTGTACGTGCGTATAGATTGCTCCGAACATGTCCACGCTCAATCCCGCCATCGCAGGAAGGACGGTCCAGGGAATCAGAAGACCGACGCCTCCGAGAACCTCAGCGGTCATAATGAATTTTAGAAATGACACTGCATAACCAGACTGCGTGAAAAACTGCGTCATGCCTTGCATGTAGAACGCTTTCACGTATCCTGTCATCACAAAGCCGAACCCGGCGGCGAGGCAGAGCGCGGCGTAAACGGCCGGATCGCATAGCGTCTTGCGGCGATCCGGGCGCAGTGCCGCAATTCCGAATATCGCGCCGAAAAGAAAGTTTCCCGCGTCGCCAATGCCGTTGCCGAGCGCATTCCATATCGCTTCGTTGGCGCGCACGATGCTCAAAACGAAAACCACCGCCCGAATCGCAAGTACAACTGCAATTGCAATGTAATAGCCGCGAGCGAGCCGCGCAGAATCAATGCGTGAGGTTGGCCGGCTCAGAAGCGCCCCGGCGATCAACCCGACAAGCATCACCGCCACAACATAATCGACTCGATAGATCAAGGCGCCCCTCCGCGAAGCTCCCGCAAACGCGCAGATTAGATTGCTCTGGGGCGCAGCAGGATGTATCGAGCGCAGGCCTGCTCAACGGCGGACGCCAGGTTCAATCGTAAGAGCAAATGAAACAAAGGCATCGTAAGAATGAGCGGCTCGAAAGTCGCGCAGATTCGGACACAGGCGAGCAAATGCAGACGAAAAATTGCCGCGCGCTTCGGAACACAGTCCGGAGCGCATCCGTTCATCCACGTCATCGCCGCAGAGCAGATGACTCAATCGGCCGGCAGAATTTTGCGACTCTCCGCCACGACTACTGCGCAGGCGCATTCTTGATGTATTTCGCGTACCACGCAAGATAGCGTTCGTAACGGTCGCGCTGGAAGCTGGGCCGCTGAATGCCGTGAAATTCGTTGGGATAGACGATCAGTTCCGTTGGAATGCCCAGGCTTTGCAGCGCTTGATACATTTCCATATTTCCAATCATCGGGACGTTGGCGTCTTTGTCGCCGCTGAAATAGATGGTCGGCGTCTTGATGCGATCCGCATGCAGGAAAGGGTAGGAGATCTTCTGGTAGGTCTCCCACGCTTTCGGCTCCCACGGCGGGCCGATTTCGTTGTCGTACTGAATGATGTATTCATCCACTCCGTAGAGTGCGACGGTGAATCCCGTGCCAGCGCCACAGGTGGCAGCCTTGAGCGTAGGATCGCTGGCGATCATGTAGTCGGTGAGGATGCAGCCGTAACTCCAACCGCCCACGCCGATGCGGTCTGGATCGGCGACGCCCATCGAAATGACATGGTTGATGCCGGCCTTGAGATCTTCGACTTCGTAATGTCCCCAGTCGGCGAAAATGGCGCGCTGGAATTTCTGGCCTCGCCCGGAGCTGCCGCGATAGTTCACGTTGAGCACGGCGTATCCGCTAGCGGCGAAAATCTGACGCTCGAAGCTGAAGGAGTGCGCGTCCTGTCCGTTCGGGCCGCCGTGAATGCGCAAGAGCAGCGGGACTTTCGTGCCTTCGGTGTATCCGAGGGGATATGTCAGCAGGCCGTGAACCTCCGTTCCGTCAGGCGATTTGTAGTTGACGTCCTCGGTTTTTGCCATTTGGAGCTGCGAGAACAATGCGTCGTTCTGGTGCGTCAACTGGCGGAGCGTCCCGTCATCCCACGAATAAACCTCCGTTGCTTCGTAGTCTCCGCCGGTGAGGCCTACGAGACACCCGTTGGAATGCGAAAAGCTCCCAATGACAATTGGCGGTTGGAGAAGCCGCTGGACGCTTTGGTCGGCGATATTGATGGAAATTGGATACTCAGACCGGTCGTCTTCCTCATCAACGACGATTGATTTTCCATCCGCGCTGAAATAGGGCGCCGAAACCGAGCGATCGAGCTTGTCCGTGAGAATCGTTGACTCAGCAGAGCCGTCGGAAGGAACGACCGCGAGGCGGCTCGTGCCATAAGCGCCCCATTTCTTTTCGTCCTCGAGCAAAAATGCAACCCACTTGCCGTCAGGACTCCATGCGAGACGCCCACGCGTGCCGCGATCCGCGTAGTGCGTGATCTGCATTTCTGAGGAGCCAGCTTGAGCAATGGCGATGAACACTTGCGGAATCGGGTCGCGGTCGGGGTGCGGGTCGTGATTGCTCAGGAATGCGATGCGCGTTCCATCAGGCGACCACACGGGGCCGGATTCGTCATGAGAATCATCGGTCGTCAAGCGTTCCATCTTTTTGGTGGCGATATCGAAGAGATAGATGTGCGTGTGCTGATCAGCGAGCAAATAGCCGACGACGTCTTCGCGGAAATGGTAGCGCGTAATGACAACAGGCTTGGGTGGCTGCGGCTTGCCGTTTTCCTCTTCCTGCTCGGGTTGCTGAGGATTCGGGTCCTCAATCACCAGTGCGAGACGCTTCGAGTCGGGCGACCATTCGTAAGACTGAAGGTGGCCTTTGGTGACATTTGTAAGTTGCATAGCCTCGCCGCCATCGCGATTGAGAAGCCAGACCTGACTTCCCTTGGTTTCGCCCGGGCGTCCTGAAGTGAACGCCAAATATTTACCGTCTGGAGACCACTGCGGGCTGCCCTCAGATTCTTCGCTCTCGGTGATCTGCCGATCGCTCGAACCATCCGTCCCGACCATCCAGATGTGGGAACTGTGCTTGTCACCCTTCACGTCGATCGTACTTACAACATAGGCGACTTGTTTGCCCTCAGGCGAGCATTGCGGATCGCGAACGTCGCGCATGCGTGCGAGGTCGTCCAGGTTGATTGGACGCTTCTGCTGGGCGCGAACAGGAACGCACGAGATGATGGCAAATAAAATCACCGAGACGCCGAGCGCGAGGTTCTGGGACGCGGTGCATGACGGCTTTGTGGCTTTCAATTCACACCCCCTAACATTTCACTGGTTCCTTTTTGACCGATTGTTCAGGCACGGCAATTTTTCGGGCACACCCTAATGAGCAGCCCTCTATAATACAAATCGCGAAACTCTCAAAGTTGAATTCTCGGCGTATCCACTCACGGCGTCATTGAACACACGTTACTGGCTCGGGTGAAGGATCAGTTTCTGCACGCGCCAGTTGAGCAGTTCGGCGACGAACAGTTCATTCTCCGAAGGACACGCTATCTCGTGAATCCAGCCGAATTCCTTGAGCTGTTTGCCTGACTTCCCTAGCATCCCGAGAACTTTTCCATCGAGACTCAGCTTATAAATGCGCCCGGGAAACGCATCGGAGCTGTATAGCACTTGATGCGGACCGGGCGTGATGCAAATTGCCCAAGGCGCGCCGGGCGCCATCGTGCCATGCGGATTTGCTTGCTTATTTCCGATGGCAGGGCGCGCATCGGGCGGCGCAGGCACGTCAATGGTGATTTGGCGCAGAAATTTTCCATTCCCGTCGAAGACTTGAATGCGGCGATTGCCGCGATCCGCGACGTACACGCGGCCCTCGGCATCAACGGCAATGCTGTGGGGTGTATTGAACTGGCCGGGTTTGTCGCCGGGTTCGCCCCAAGACATGAGCCAGTCGCCATCTTTGTCTACTTTCGCCACGCGCGAATTGATGTAGCCATCGCTGATGTAAGTGTTGCCCTCGGCGTCCCAAGCGACGTCGGTGACTTGGCGGAAAAGCCCATCGACTGGAGGCAAAGGCGGATTTGGATGGGCGAGCGGGCCGGTGTGCTCGTCAGATGCTTCTTGTTTGCGGCCGAAGACCATCACGACGCGACCTTGCGGATCGAACTTGATAACCATATCCGAGCCTTTGTCGGTTACCCAAATGTTGTCCTGCGGATCGATCTTGACGGTATGCGCGAAGGACCATGCATAGAGATTGTGGCCAATCTCGCGCACAAAATTTCCATTTGCGTCGAATTCGAGCAACTGTGCGGCGGCCGCGCCGTAGGCAGGACCGGTTGTATTGCCGCGCGAGAAAACGAAGATGTGCCCCTTGGAGTTGACAGCGACACCGGAAACTTCGCCGAGGTATAGATTGGGCGGAAGTTTCAGAAAATTCGGAACTGATTCGTACGGGATTTCTGGCACGGATGTTTCTTGGGCATGCGCCGGCAGGGCCAGAAAGGGAAGTGCGAAAATAAGTACGACACAAGTCAGGGCAATCTCTGATCGTCGCATCAAAGTGCCTCCGGGACGGCGGTTTCAGCGCACGACTCGCTGTCCGCCGCCCGCAGAGTATACCCTACGCGACCGCCTCGCTCACCACAGCAGCTTGAGGCCGAATTGTATTTGCCGTGAGGTCGTCGAGGTGCTCGTGATCACGCCGGCCGTCGGCGAAACTCCTGACGGAGTGAAGACGATTGGATTCGGCGTATTGAAATTCGCGCGATTCAGCAGATTGAACATTTCCGCGCGGAATTCCAGTCGCATGCGTTCGGTCAATTGAGTATCTTTCATCGCTGAAAAATCCCAAGTGGCCAAACCGGGACCAATCAGAGTGTCGCGGCCGAGATTTCCGTAGAATCCGCTATTCGCCGGCGGAGCGATGAATGCAGCGGGATTGAAATACTGAGTGACTTCGCCTTCGATCACGTTGCCGGTAAACGCGGGATTCACGAATGGCCGCACGGGATTTCGTGTGTCGCCGTTGTTTGACGGATTGTAGCTAAGCTGCGGCGTGAAAGGAAAGCCGCCCTGAAGCGTGACGATGCTATTGACGGACCATCCGCTCACCATCGTGCCGCGCCAGCCGTTCCAGTTGCTAAGCCATCGCTGCGAATTACCAAACGGCAGCAGATAGTTCACGTTTCCGATTGCCACGTTCCGAACGTCATACGTCGCGAGTCCCCAATCGTCGCGAATGTCATATGGATTCATCACCAGCCCGGGCGCGTTTCCCGCCGCCGTGGCATTTAGAGAGTCGCCGTCGTCGAGCGCTTTCGACCAGGTGTAAACAACCCGAAAGGTAAGCCCTTCGCTGAAGCGGTGATTCACGTCCAGTTGTAGAGCGTTATACGAGCTTGTTCCTTCTGAATACCAGCCCCACGAGTTTCCGAGCGTTGGATTCGCTTTCGGCGTTCCCGCTGGAATGTAGAATGTTCCGGCGGGAACTGCCTGGCCGGTGGGCAGCGTCGCTGGACATGCGGCCGCGGGGCAAATCGTGGGAATCGGCTCGTTCGCATCCAAGCTGACGAGTTCGTGATACCCATGCGAACCCACGTAGCCTGCGCTCACCGACGTGTTTGCTCCCAAGGCTTGCTCTACTCGCAGCGAATATGAGACGAGTGTCGGCGTGTTCAAATCCGGTTGGACTCCAGCCGGCAAAATCTTGGTGCCTGCCGGTACGGGCGCAGTTGGCGTCAGAGGGAATTGCGAAACGGGCAACGCGACGCTATAGGTCGGATCGAAAGGCGCATTTTGATCCATGCGGTAACCGAGCGCGTCCTGAAGATCGTCATACATTCCAAATCCAGCGCGAATCACTGTTTTCGAGCTGAACGGGCTCCAGGCCACGCCGAGGCGCGGTTGGAAGAGATGCGTGGCATTGTTGGTCGTGAATGCCGAATCGCCGATTTGCGGCTGCGTCTGCATAACGCCGTCGTTGAAGACAAACGTGGATGCACGGCCGGATGCTTCGTTCCAACCAGTCGTAAATTCGTCGCGGAGGCCGAGCGACAGCGTTAGTTTGTTGTTCAAGCGAATTACATCTTCAGCGTAGAAGGCTCCAAGCAGCGATCTCCATCCCAGGGGCGTAGATGTGGGGTCAAAGAGAAAACTCGCGTCTCCTTCCAAGAACGTTTGCAAGCCGGTGAAAGTCGCCTGCCCGAATTGGCTCAATGCGAGGTTTTCGTTCGACTGTACGCGCTGAAACCACGCGCCAAACGTGAATTGATGCCGCCCCTTGACCAGGGAAACCTGATCTTCGTACGTGAAAAGGTTACGATTGACGTCCAGATCGCTGCCGTTGTTACTGCCGGCGAGGCTGAGTTGGGCCGCGGGATTGGAAGCTGCACTGCCTCCCACGACCACCGCGCCTACGGGATCTCCGGTCAGGAACGTCGGAACGCCCGCGGCCAGGCTATTCGGAGTCGGTTCGCCTGTATAGAAATAGCTTGCTCGCGAAAAGCCAAAGCGAGCTACGTTAAGCAGGTTCGAATTAAAAATGTGCGTTTCTTGCAAGCTCAGAACCTGTTCGCGCAGACTTTCGATATCCGTGCTGAAGGGATTGCTCGTCGGAGTGTTATCGTCACTGTCGTCGATCGTGTAGATTCCGCTCAGGGAGTCGGTCTGGGAAAAGATATGGTCGAGGCGAGTGGTCCCGAAATCCTCTCGAATCGTCTGCAATGGAGTGCTGAACGCTTCGGCGATGCCGCCGAAATCAGGAGCTGTCGGACTTTGCACCGGCCAGAGATTGAATAGCGGTGCGACTCCTGGAGCGACACCGACGTTGTAAAGGCCATTGCCGGGGCAGGGGTTGGGCGCCGGGGTAACCAGCGCGCACGGCAACATGCCATTTCGGGCATTCGTATCCGGCACCAGCGTCACGTCGGTTTCGTGCAAGTGCTCGCGAAAGCCCTCATAATTCGCGAATACGAAGGTCTTGTCAGTTGCGATGGGACCTCCCAGCGAGGCGCCAAATTGATTGCGCTGGAAGGGGGGCGGCGTTCCTCCGTGGTCGAAATAGTTCGGCGCATCCAGGTCGCTATTGCGGAGGAATTCGTACGCGGAGCCGTGCCAGGCATTCGTGCCGGACTGCGTAACAATGACCACCTGAGCGCCGGGGCGCTTGCCGTATTCCGCATCGTAGGAATCGCGCAGAACGTTGAATTCTCTCACCGCATCGACGCCAAGCAACAAACCGCTTGTCCCCCCCGGTTGCATATTGTTTTCAGCCGCACCCGTAAACTCGACTCCGTTGAGAAGAAACAAATTCTGCTGCGGCCGATTTCCCGAGACGGCGAACATATTTCCGACGACCGAATTCGATACGCCGACGCCGCCGGTTTTCTCCCACGTGAAATTCACGACGCCCGGATCGAGCGTCATCAGTTCATCGTAGCTGCGGCCATTCAGCGGAAGGTCTTTCACTTGGCGTTCACCGACCAGACCAGATATGTCGGTTGTCGTCAGACTGACAGCAGGCGCTTCGCCGTTCACAGTCACTTGCTGGTTCACCTCACCGACGTGGAGCGTGAAATCGACCGTCGCATCCTGCCCCACAGCCAGGTGAATTTGCTGCCGAACTTCTTCTTCGAATCCGCTCTTTGAGGAGCGCACTTCATACGCGCCAACCGGCAGCGCGGATAATAGATATTGTCCAGCGCTATTGGTGACGGTGGTCCGCATTTCGCCAGTCTCCATGCTCTTCGCGGTCACCGTCGCGCCCGCCACCACTGATCCGGATTGATCGGTCACCCTCCCCGAAATGTCGGCGCCCGTTTGCGCGAAGGCGCGCGGGCCGGAATAAACAAGTGCCAGAAAGATTCCCAAAACTAGAATGCGCGAACGCATGCTTCACTCTCCATTCGTCCAAAATCGAAGATATGCATATTAATACGATAAATATCGTCATAGCAAGCCGAGCCAATACGGTTGGCGAGTCTCGCGTGACGTTCGCTCGCAAGAAAACGAAGAGAGATTCCGCTTTCTAGCTTGCGTTGCGAAACGACCGGGAAGGCCTACTTGCCGCGCCGCAGGTGCGGCGCGACGCCCGCAAGCGCGCGCCATATATCGCGGTCGCTGCGACTTCCGGCATGGATGGGCACGCGCAAATCGAGGACGAGCAGCGTCATTGCAACAGCGAAAATTCCGTCGCTCGGCGCGGCAAGACGCTCAACGCTCTGGGCCGCGATGCGATTAAAGGAAATAGTCATCCCGTTTTAATTTGTGCCATCGCGCCATTGCGATGATGAATTCTCCAATGCGTTCTCGACATTTTGGGGCAAAGAGTTTCTGCCACGTAAACAGCGTTCAAACCGCGCTTGTCTTTGGCTGGCAAATGGCGGCGATGACCAGCCCCATTAAAATGGCGATGCATGTCTCGGCGATGATTTCGTGCAAAGAAACGCGGTGATGAATTGGCACAGCCACGTATTGTGACATCGCGCTCGGGATGCCGCTCACGAGCGAGAGCAGGATGCCAAAGCGAATTCCTTGACCGACCCAGGACTTGTTTTCGATCCCGCGCTGGTAGATCAGTACCGCTCCTACCGTGAAAATGAGCTGAGCCAGTAGCATGATCCACATGCGATGCATCAGTTCGTCCTGTAGGCGCCATACATCCGCATTCATCGCAAAATCCGGCCGCATGAGAATGCCGTAAACCAGATACTGGAGACCGACACGCAACAGATAGGCCGCAACGATTGCGCCCAAGGCTTTTTTGATGCTCATGACTGTATCCTCCAAAGGAGATTCGC
>JASHRL010000076.1 GCA_030037355.1 Candidatus Acidiferrales bacterium
GCGGCCGCCCTCGTCATTTCGCGCGAGCTTTTCGATTTTTCCGAGATGCTCAATGATTCCGGTAAACATCGTGAAAATAACCTTCGAGCATGAAATCAGGGCCGAACTGCCGAAACGATAGATTCGAGAGAGACGGAATTTTCGCCAGCGCCCGCGACGGAAGCTCGGCCATCGGAACTCCGCCCCCCAGAACCCTGGGAGCGTAGAACAAAATCATCTTATCCACAATTCCTGCGGAGAGAACGGCACCGTTAAGCCACGCACCAGCCTCGATCAGGAGACTGAGGATTTCGCGGCGGCCAAGCTCGCGGAGGATCGCGCGCAGATCGAGCCCACCAGAGCGAGAGGAGACTTTCACAATTTCGATACCGGCTCTCTGCAGAGCGCGGGCTTTGGAGGAGGTCGCGGAGCTCGCAGTGAAAATCAAGACATCGTTCTTGGCGGACTTCACAATTTGCGAACTGAGAGGCATGCGAAGCTTCGAATCCAAGATGACGCGCAGAAGCGGCTTGCGACGAGGCAGGCCAGTGCGGTCGGACATGCGCGGATCGTCGATGAGAACGGTGCCGATTCCGGTGAGGAGTGTGTCGGAGGCGTGGCGGATGCGCTGAACTTCTTCGCGGGACTCAGGAGACGTGATCCACGTGGTGCTCCCGGCGCGCGCGGCGATGCGACCATCGAGAGTGAGCGCCGTTTTGAGCGCGACGAAGGGAAGCTTCGTGCGAATCCATCTGGCGAAGGACTCGTTCAAGCGCTTGGCTTCCGCTTCGTGTACGCCGACGCGCACTTCGATTCCCGCTTTCTGCAGCGCGCGAATGCCGCGGCCAGCGACGGCGGGATTGGGATCCTTCATGGCGACGACGGCGCGCCGTACACGCGCTTGGATGATGGCTTGCGTGCAGGGGCCGGTGCGGCCAGTGTGGCAGCAGGGTTCCAGATTGACGTACAAGGTTGCGCCGCGGGCATCGCCCTGCGCGCGGTCGAGAGCGACGATTTCTGCGTGGTGACGGCTTTCGTAAGTGTGGAAACCTTCGCCGACGACATGATCATTTTTCACGATGACCGCGCCGACCATGGGATTCGGATGAGCCTGCGCGACACCGCGATGAGCGAGAATCAGCGCGCGGGCCATCCATGCAGCATCGGCGAGTTTTTGCGTGTCGTCAGTCAAAGAGTGAGTTGACGTAGGTTTGGGCGTCAAAGGGCACCAAGTCGTCCATTTGTTCGCCGATGCCGACAAAACGAATCGGCAAGCCAAGCTCGCGGGAAATGGCGACGACAATGCCGCCCTTGGCAGTGCCGTCAAGTTTGGTCAGCACAATTCCCGTGACACCGACGTGACCGGTGAATTCACGCGCCTGCGAGAGGCCGTTCTGGCCAGTGGTCGCGTCCATGACGAGCAGAATTTCGTGAGGTGCGCCAGGCACGATTTTCGATGCGGTGCGTTTCATTTTTTCAAGCTCGGCCATCAGATTGGATTTTGTGTGCAAACGGCCAGCAGTGTCGACGATCACGGTGTCGATGTTTTTTGCTTTCGCATTGGAAATGCCATCGAACACGACGGCGGCGGGATCAGCGCCAGCTTTTTGCTTGATCATTTCGACGCCGGAGCGTTTCGCCCAGACGTCGAGCTGCTCGATGGCTGCGGCGCGGAACGTATCCGCGGCGCAGAGCATCACGGAGCGGCCCTCGGAGCGCAAACGATGCGCGAGTTTACCGATAGTCGTGGTTTTGCCAGTGCCGTTCACGCCGACAACGAAAATCACTTCCGGCGCGGGCGAAGGTTGCGTGCCGTTGGACGGCGTACAGCCAGCGAGAATGTGGACGATTTGATTTTTCAGCTCCTCTTTCAATGCGGCGGAGCCGGAAAGCTTGTGTTCGGTGACCTGACGGCGAAGCGCGGCGAGAACTTCTTTTGTGGTGCTCACGCCGATATCGGCGCTGAGAAGCGTGGCTTCGAGCTGGGCCAGCAGAGCAGGATCGATAGGGCGATCGCCGGTGAGCAATTGCTCGAGACGGGCGGAAAATTCGGAGCGCGTGCGAGCGACGGAGTTCTTGAAGCGCGCGAAGAGCGATTCGCCTTTTTCGGATTTTCCGAAGATGGAGACCATAGAGCTTTGTCGGCGATGCCGAAACCACCATTCTAGCAGAGGAGAGTTAGAGAAAGGGCGAACGTCAATGGGCAAGCCGAGGGTAAACTGGAAAGGACGTGACAAAGCCGGAGATGGCGGAGTAAGGCTGCTTCAAATCAGATTCAGATGCGGGGAAAGAAATCCATGGAGAAAAGATGCGTCAAGGCCGCGATTGTGAGTGCCATATTTTGTTCTGTGTTGGCGGTCGTTTTCGCACAGGGTCGACTGCCGACGGCGAAGAATGCAGCATCAGATGCGCAACAGGCGGTCATCCGCCTGGAGAACCGGTGGCTGGCGAACGAAAATAATCCGGCTGCGCTGGAGTCGATCCTAGCGGACGACTTTGTGCATGTGCTGCCGGAAGGGATGATTTCAAAGCGGCAGCACATTGATTATCTGAAAACGCACGCCAATGCGTCTCCGGGTGCACACAAGTTCGAGAGCCTGGAAGTTCGCGTTTATGGGAATGTGGCGATTGCTACCGGAGTCGTCTTGGCGGTTCCACCCGGCGGCGCTCCGCATCGAACGCTATTCACGGATGTGTTTGCGTTCCGCCAGGGACGATGGCAGGCAGTGAATGCGCAGGAAACGCCGATGGTTGCGAGCCACGAAAACTGAATAAAACTAGACTTCGACTTCGACGAGCGAGGGGCTGAGCTTTAGTTTGCCGGTTCTGACCGCGTTTTGAATGGCGCGAACGACATCGAGATCGAATTTGGTCCCACCCAACTGCTGAATGCGATTCATGGCGTAATCCAGATCCATCGCGGATTGGTAGGGGCGATTTGTGGTGATGGCGTCGAAAGTGTCCGCGACGGCAATGATGCGAGCCATCATCGGAATTTGGTCGCCTGCGAGACCATAGGGATAGCCGTTGCCATCCATACGCTCGTGATGCAGTTCGATGCCTGGCAGCATCTCCTTTAGCTGCGCGACGGGACGCATGATGTTGGCGCCCTTCACAGGATGCTGTTTCATCAATTCGAATTCCTCGTCGGTCAGTTTTCCGGGCTTTTTCAGGACGTGATCATCCACGCCAATTTTGCCGACGTCGTGCAAGAGCGCAGAGATGCGGATTTTGTCGAGAGCTTCGGCGTCGAGGCCCAATTCCTTGCCAATGATCAACGAATATTTCGCGACGCGGCCCGAATGGCCTCGCGTGTAGGGATCCTTTTCGTCGATGGCGGCAGCGAGCATGCGAATCGAGCCCATGAACAGGTCGCGATTGGCGTTGGCGGCCATTTGCAGGCGATCGACGTACTTCTCGATGTCGTCAGCCATGCTGTTGAATGTTTCGGCCAATTCGCTGATTTCCGCAGCGCCTTCGACAGGAGCGCGTTCATGGAATTCAGCGCGGGCAATCGCGCGCGTGGAGTGTGCAAGGCCCTGAATCGGCCGCGTGATGCCAAGCGCCGACAAATAGCCGACAAGCAAAGCGATGAGCGTGACGGCGATGACGAAGCGCAGAGCTTCGGTAGTCAATTCCTGCACGCCGGCGTCGGCGCGCGCCTGAGCCATGTCGCGTTCCGCGATAACGGCCCAGTGAAGTTCTGGGATGGTGCTGTAGGTGCCGATCATTTCGATCGGCTTGTTGTTTTCTTCCTGAGTGAATTGTGTCGTTTCAGTGGTTCGCAGCTCCTGTGGAGTGCGCTTGAACTGGCTGACAACTGCGTTGGAGCTGAGGTCGCGGCCCGGGACCATATTTACTGTGTCGGGATGGACGACGATGCGGCCCTCACCGTTCACTACGAACACGGTTCTATAGCGCACGCTCGCGTCCTTCAGGCGCGCCACGACGCGATCCAAGGACACGACTGCGGCGAGCATTCCGGTGAACTGGCCGTCGGACATCAGGGGTACGGAAATTACCATGGCAGGGCGGTTGTCACGCCCAAGCGCGAAGGTCCCGCTGACCCAATCTACGCCCTGAACGCTTGCTGTGAATGCACGCTTGAGCGCAGCGTCGACAAAGGGGTCTTGTTCGGCGCCGGGAACACTTTCGGCAGCCTGGCCTTTGAAGTCCTGGCCGATGGCGGTGACGTAAAGGATGTCATGATTATTCTGCAAAATGTTCTGCAGCATGCGGCTCAACTGCGGAGCGTGGGTAGGATCGCTTACATTTTGAATCCAGCCCGTGAGGGCCAGCATTTGGCGCTGGCTTTCCAACTGTTCGCTCAGATTCGACTCGAATTGCAGGGTCTCGCTGGCAAGGGAGCGCGTGATTTCCGATTGCTGGAGGCGCTCGGTATCCTGGAGCTTATCTTCGCTGAGACGAAGCACTTCACGATGATAGAGATAGAGTGGGAGCGCGCTGGTCAGCAACAATGCGCCCAGCACGATCCATAGAATGCGCACGCGGCGCATCCCGGAAGCAGAAAGTGGCTTTTGAGACACGAATGTACCTACCCGAAAATCGTACGGAAGGCTGCACGGCAGGACAACTGGCCTAAAGTACTACCTATTGACGCATTGGAACGGACAGGGTGGCGAAGGCCCTATTCGGCCTTGAGGGGCCGGTGCATCAATTCGCGAATAGCATCTTGCGGGGAGCGCCCCTCGTACAAAACGCCGTGCATTTGGGCTGCTATGGGCATTTCGATTTTGGCCTTTCGCGCAAGGGCCAGCGCGGCGGCGGTGGTTCCGACTCCTTCGGCAACCGTGGGCGTGGAAGCGAGGATTTCCTCGATCTTTTTGCCGCGGCCTAGCTGAATCCCGACGTGACGGTTGCGGCTCAACTCACCGGTGCAGGTCAGGACGAGGTCACCGAGGCCGGCAAGCCCCGCCAGAGTTTCGCGTTTCGCGCCCAGCGCGACGCCGAGGCGCATGATCTCAGCCAAACCACGCGTGATGAGGGCAGCGATCGTGTTGTGCCCGAGGCCGAGACCTTCGGCGACGCCCGCTGCGATGGCGATGACGTTCTTTACGGCTCCGCCGATTTCGACGCCAGCGACATCTGTGTTTGTGTAGAGGCGCAGCGTCGGACCGGAGAACTCATGCTGAATTTCGCGAGCCGTTTGCGCATGGGCGGATGCGACGACGATGGCGGTCGGGTCGCCTTGAGCGACTTCCTTGGCGAAGGAAGGACCGGAGATGGCCGCAATATGATGTTGAGATTTTGACGAGAGAAGGCTTCCGATCACCTGTGTCATGCGCAGGTGAGATTTGGGTTCGAGGCCTTTTGTCGCGCTGACAATGACGGCATGCGGCGAGGTATGGGAGAGAATCTCGCAATAGAGTTCGCGAGCATGAGCCGAGGGCATTGCGCCGATGATGAAATCGGCGTCACGCACCGCTTCGGAGATAGAAGGAGCTATTTCAACTGCCGCGGGGATCGTGAATCCCGGAAGAAAAACAGGATTCTTGCGTACCTTGCAGAGAGATTCACGGACGTCTTCTTCGCGCGCCCAAAGCGCTATGCGATGCGCGACAGGGCTCTGCGACAGTACGATGGAAAGAGCCGTGCCCCAGCCGCCAGCGCCAACAATAGCAATTCTTTTCATCGAAGCTTCAATTCTCCAGCACGAGCATCCGTGAGTTCAATTCTTACGCGTTAGCCTGTTTTCGGTTCCGGCGATGAGCCGCGCGATGTTTTCGCGATGCTTCCAAATAATTAGCGCGGCAATCGCTACGCTCGTCAGCGAAACGACACGCGGCGGCGCGTGGCGTGGCGCGTAAAAAAGATAAACCAAGAATGGCAACGCGACAGCAGCTGCGATAGAGCCAAGCGAAACATACCGCCAGAAAGCGATCACTACAATCCAGAGCAAGATTGCCGCGGCCATTGCGTGCCAGGAGATCGCGAGAAATACGCCCAAGCCAGTCGCGACACCTTTGCCCCCGCGAAAACCGAGCCAGCAGCAAAACATATGACCAACGATAACCGCCAATGCTGCTGCCATCACCCACCGGATATTCGAATGCGGCCAGTGGAACGCGAGCCAGACGGCGAGATACCCTTTGCCGGCGTCAAGCACAAGGGTGGCAATCCCAGGGCCGATGCCTGCGACGCGCGAGACGTTTGTGGCGCCGATATTTCCGCTGCCAGCTACGCGAACATCGGACCCGTGCCCCAACTTGACGATCAGATAGCCGAAGGGGATCGAGCCAAGAAGATAGGCGATGACAGGAATTGGCCAGAGCGGCGTCACGGAACGGCGCCTTCGACGAAGGAATAGCTCTCAAGTTTGGTATACACGGCGCCGGTGGACTTTAGCATACTTTGGTAGAGATGGAATTGCGTGGCGGAGGTCTCGCCGAAATCTTGAGAGGGCAGGGAAGCAATGGCTTCTTTTAGTTTCGCGAGACCTTCGGCGGTTTTGAAGCGCGCAAGCGTCAGATGAGGAGCAAAGTCTCTTTTTTCGGGCGGGAAACCGGCCGGCTTGAGCGCTGCCCCGACCTTCATTGCGAGAGCGGTGAGTTCGGGGCCTGATTCAATGCCGGTCCAGAAGGCTCGAGGATGATGGTCATTGGGGAAAAAACCAAAGTGGCGGAAGGCGATAGGAACAGATTTATTGTGATGTACGGTTGAGAGTGCATTTTGAATTTCGGGCACTTTCGAGTCGTCAACCTCGCCGAGAAATTTCAAGGTGATGTGAATCCCCTCGAGGCGAACCCACCGGGCGTCGCGGCAGATTTCTATGAAGCGCCCCACAAGCGGATCTAGGGCCGCGCGCGTTTCCTCAGGGACATCGAGAGCCACAAACAGGCGCATGGCTAGGTCTTTGCCGGCGCAGCATAAAGAAAGTAACGGCGCACCATGTCCAGGGCGGTTTGCGTCGCTGTCGCGCGAATGCGATCGCGGTCTCCGAGGAAACGGTAGCCGCGTTCCTTGTTGTTTTTTTCGTCCGCGATAGCGATGTGCACGAGACCGACAGGTTTTTCCGCCGTGCCGCCGCTTGGGCCGGCGATTCCTGTGATCCCCACGCCGAGAGTCGAGCCTGCGCGGCGGCGAACTCCGTCGGCCATTGCCAGAGCGACTTCGGAGCTGACCGCACCCTTTGATTCGATCAGGTCCCTAGGAACATCGACCCAGGCGGATTTCAATTCGTTGCTATAGGAAACGACCCCGCCGAGGAAGTAAGCGGAACTGCCGGCGACGTTGGTCAGTCGCGCGGCGAGCATTCCACCGGTGCAGCTTTCCGCGACGGCAATCGTCGCCTGATGTTCCTGAAGTTCGCGCGCGACAACTTCTTCGAGAGTTTCACCAGATGTGGTGAACAGATGCTCGCCGAGAGCAAGCGCAAACCCCTTCACGATTTGGTCGAGGAGCTTCAAGGCCGCCTGTTCATCCTCGGACCAGAGGCGCGGGTGCAACTGAATTTCGCCAGCGGAAAATAGGATAGTCGTTTCCACGCCGGGGTGCTGCGCGCAAATCGGCGCAATGCGCTGATCGACTTCCGATTCCGGCAAGCCGGTGATGCGAAGTTCGCGCGTATAGAGCCGGAGCTTGCCGCCACGCCGCGCGAGGCGGGGTTTCACTTCATTCACAAACATGGGCTGAAGCTCGCCTGGGGGGCCGGGAAGGAGGACGAGAATTTTCCCATCTGCGTTGAGCCAAAGGCCTGGCGCGGTGCCACGCGAGTTCTCCAGTGGCTCGGCCCCTTCGGGCACCATGGCCTGGCGCATGTTTACCTCAGGCATCGTGCGGCCGAGCTTTCGAAAGCGTTCTTGGATGTGCCGGAGGATGGCGTCGTTAAGTTTGAGTTTTCGACCGAGCAGTTCGGCAACGATTTCTCGGGTGCGATCGTCAGCCGTGGGTCCAAGGCCGCCTGACGAAACAACCACATCGGCGCGGTCGAGGGCATACCGGAAAGCATCCTTGAGATCTTCGTCATGGTCGCCGACGACGATCTTGCGGCGAACCTGGAATCCCAGGCGATTGAGCTCCGCGGTGAGGAATAGGGAATTCGTGTCCAGGCGATATGGAGTAAGCAGTTCGGAACCGACGGCGATGATCTCCGCATCCATCTGGATTGTTGTAACCGAAGCGGCACGCGGCTCGCAAGAGGCACATTCTGTGAAACGAATAACAACAAAGAGCATCAGATAGTGAACAGAGATTTGCTTTACCATGTGTCTCTTGCGTCTGTGACGCTGAACAATTCGAGGTTACCAATCCGATGACGAACAAAATCGAAGCATTTGGCCGAAATCACTTTCGGCTTATTGATTTAAGTCACACGATCTACGACGGTCTGGTTACTTACAAGGGTCTTCCGGCGCCGCTGATCTGCGATTTCATGAGCCGTGAATCCTCAAAAGAGCACTACGACGGAGGAACCTCTTTTCAGATTGATAAGATCGAGATGGTGTCCAACACCGGTACGTATCTGGATAGCCCCTTTCATCGCTTTCGTGAAGGGAAGGATATTTCCGAATTAGATCTGTCATCTCTAGCAGAACTGGATGCTGTCGTTGTGCGCGTGGAAGGCATGCCTGGTCGCGCTGTGGATCGCGAGACTTTTCTGCCGGTCGATGTGAGAGACAAAGCTGTGCTCGTGCATACGGGCTGGGCGAAGCATTGGGCAACCGCGCGATATTTCGAAGGGCATCCGTTTCTTACAGAAGGAGCTGCACTTTATCTGAAGGAACAAGGCACTCCGCTCGTCGGAATCGATTCTCTGAACATCGATGACACTTCAAATGGCTCGCGCCCGGTGCATACCATTCTTCTTGGCGCAGGAATCCCCATCGTCGAACATCTTTGCAATCTCGATCAGGTTCCCGCGGATGGTTTCACCTTCACCGCTGTGCCTGCCAAAGTGAAGGGCATGGGTAGCTTCCCGGTCCGCGCGTTTGCAAGGTTAGGTGCAAAGCAATGACTCCGAACTTCTTAATGGACGCTGGAGGTTGGATAGGAGCGCTACTGTTGGTTGTCGCTTACTGGCTTGTTTCGTGGGGTCGCGTAACCGGCAGGAGTGGTAGCTATCAGTCGCTCAATATCATTGGCAGTTTCCTGCTCTTCGTGAATACTGCCTGGCATCATGCATGGCCATCCTCAGCAGTAAATCTCATCTGGATTGGAATCGCACTGAGCAGCTTGATTCGCAGGCCAAAAACAACCTAATCGAAGCTACCTCCCAAATGACTACTCTTCGCGCAAGGCGAGAAGCGCATCGACGCGCGTCGCCTTTATTGCAGGCAGCCAGGCCGCGGCAAGGACGAAAGCGAAAAACCCGGCCAGAGCAATGGCAATGGTCCAAAGATCCAGCGGCGAAATGCCGTAGAGGAAGCTTCGCGTCGCACGTGCTGCGACCACACATATGAGAGCGCCGGGAACGAAGCCAGCCACGGCAATCGACGCACAGTGGCGCAAGATGAGCGCACGAGTCTTGCGGGGCGACGCGCCGAGCGCCATGCGAATGGCGATTTCGCGGCGCCGGAGCTGGACTGTGTACGCGAGCGTTCCATAAAGCCCAAGCGCGGCCAAGAGTAAGCCGACAAGCGCAAAACCATTGAGCATCCAGGCGACGAAACGGCGAAGTTTGATAGAGTCTTGCACGCGTGCGGACATGGTCTCGACGTCAAAAAGCGCCACCGAGCTGTCCATGTTTCGCAAGATATCGCGCACGCTGGAAGTAATGTCCGCATTTCCGCTCGTGCGAGCGACGATAAATATGGCGCTCCGTGGCATCTGGGTTGCCGGAACATAGATCGCAGGAAGCACAGGCTCAGCCAGATCGCGGTTTGCGACGCTACCGACGACGCCAATTATGGTTGCCGGATGGTCACGGCTGCCGGTGAAGCCATGGCCGTTGTTCGCTACTAATTTTCCAATGGGATCTTCACGGGGGAAATACTTTTGAACGAATGCCTGGTCCACAACAGCTACAGGAAGCGAATTTGGTCCATCGGCGGCAGTGAAAGTACGGCCTTCGAGCAAAGGAATCTTCATAGTCTCGATGTAGCCGGGAAGGACGATGTAATAAAAAGCGGCGGGGCGAACCGCTGTTTCAGGATGTCCCGGGAAATAAAGGTCAGCGGTGAATCCACCGCTCGAAAATGGAAGCGCGCCAGTGCCGGAGGAAGACTCGACTCCGGGAAGCGCCGAGATTCGAGCGGCGAAGTTCTCAAAGAATTGAACGAAGAATTGCGGCGGTGTAGACCCTCTCTCC
This sequence comes from Candidatus Acidiferrales bacterium, assembly GCA_030037355.1. Classification (GTDB taxonomy): domain Bacteria; phylum Acidobacteriota; class Terriglobia; order Acidiferrales; family UBA7541; genus DAHUXN01. Next base: position 10,247 of record JASHRL010000076.1, read on the forward strand.
GGTAATTGGATGCTGCCGGTCCAAAGATGCTCTGGCGAAAAGCCCGGAGGAACATTCAACAGCTTCACGAAGCTGCGGCTGAGCGAGGTTGCCGTGAAAAGCAGCGCGATGGCGATTGAAATTTGTCCGGCGACAAGAATCTTGCGCCAACCGCCGCTCGCGGCTGAAGCGCGCATATCGCTGGCGCGCAAGGTCTGTTCAATCGGCAGCTTCGCAAACGCGGCCGCAGGCAGCGTGCTGGCGATAAACGTGGCAAGGATGCACACGCCGATAGAGAAGGCGAAAGTCCACGGCTCGATGGTTGTGTTGTGAATCGGGCCAAATTGATTGCTCAGCCGCACAAGCACAATAGCGAGAAAGATTCCCGCAGCGCAGCCGATAATAGCGAGCAAGCCAGTCTCTGTGAAAATCTGACGAATCAAACGTCCCTGGGTCGCGCCGAGGGCTGCGCGCACAGCCCATTCGCGTTGGCGCACACTCGACCGAACCAGCAGCAGGCCCGAGACATTGATGCACGCAATCAGCAGAACGCAACCTACAGCACCAAAAGCGAGCAGGAGCCAGCTTCGAATCTTGCTGGTTCGCTGTTCGAGCAGAGGCCGGCTGGAAAAGCGCCAGCCAGTTTTCTCTGGATAATCCGTAGGATAGGCAGCGGCATAGCTGTGGCTCAGCGTGGCGAGAATCGAATTGGCGCGTTCGGGGGTTACGCCGGGGGCGAGGCGCGCGAGCATCTGCAGCCATTTGTCGCCGCGCTGGGTCGGAGCAAGATCGGCCGGCTTCAGTGCGAGCGGCACCCACATTTGCGAGGCCGGATAAGGAAAGTTGAAATCCGAAGGCATCACGCCAACGACGCGATAGGGTAGGCCGTCGAGATCGATGGATTTGCCGAGGATGGCGCGGTCGGCTCCGAAGGCGCTGCGCCAAAGCGCGCTACTTAAAACGACAACGTGAGATGCGCCGTCACGGTCTTCTTCGAACGTAAACGTGCGGCCAAGTTGCGGAGGAATTCCGAGCATCGGAAAAAGACTCGCAGAAGCGTTTACTGCATCGACGTGTTGCGCCGCCCCAGCGCCGGTCATTGTGAAATCGTTGAAATAATACGCGGCAGTGTCAGCGAAGAGCTCATGGTGCGTGCTCAGATCTCTGAAGTCCGGGCCGGATGCGGCCGTCTCCGCAAGCTGCGAGCCGGGAAATTCATTGTGCACGTAAACGAGTTGCGCTGCGTCGCGATACGGCAGTGGTTTAAGCAGTGCGTCGTAGAGGACGGCGAAAACCGCAGTGGCTGATCCGATGCCGATGGCGAGGACGGCAATGCAGACGAAGGCCAGCGAGAAATTCTGCCTGATTTGCCGCAGGCCATAGATGAGGTCGAAAGCGAATTCGCGAAAGTGGTCACGCATAATTTCCTCCCCTCACCGGAATTGCTGAGCCCCGAAACGATAGACGCAGGAAGAAAAAATTCGTCTCAGCGATTTATGCGACGAATTAAGAATTCGGAGGCAAACCTTCGACATTCCAGTTCAGAGAATAGAGCGCACTGTTGGTGGCAATCAACGCGCGGCCAGAAGGCTCGAGCGCCATGCCGACAATGCCGTTTCCGCTGAGCGCGATCTCTGCGTGACCGTCGGGAGAGATGCGCGCGACGCCGCGCCTGCCCGCAAGCGAAGCGGCAACATACAAATTGCCGGCGCGGTCGAACGCCAAACCTTGCGGGCGTCCGAGGCCTCGAAAGAAAACTTCGACTTCGCCAGCCGGCGTGATGCGATGCACGCGGTCGAAACTCGAAGTCGTCGGCCCAGTCACATACAAATCGCCATTGGGATGAAACGCCAGATGATAGGCAGACATGGAAGGTTCCAGCGTGGCGAAAACAAAAATCTGACGATCGGGGCTGATTTTGAAAATCGTGCCGCTGCGGTCGCCGACATACAAATTCCCGGCGCGATCAAACGCCAATCCCGTGGCGATGCCCATGCCTTCGACCCACTGCTCGGCGCGGCCATCGGGCATGACGCGATGAATCGTGCCGTCGTTGCGGCAAGAGACATAGAGCACGCCGTCGCGATCCATGGCCAACCCGGTGGGATTCATCAACTGCGTGACGAACGGCTTTACCGTGCGGTCGCGCGTCACTTTATAAAGAGATACAGGGACTTTCTGTCCGCGCTGGCCGCTGAATGTGACGTAGACATTTCCTTCGCGATCCACGGCGGGATTCGCGACGGGATGGAGATTGTCGGCGATCAGCTCGCCGACCGCGATGGGGAAAGGCTGGCTTGCGGCGTGGCTCGATTGCACGCGAACGGAACCGCCTTCGGCGCCATCAGGAACGCGCGCGACGAGGATATTCTCGGAAGCGAGAACGAGGCTGCCCGGGGTTGCGCCAAAGTGAACTTCCGGCCGCGAATTGTTTCCGTTGACGAAGCCCGCGCCGCGAATTGTGATTTCGCCGCCCGGAATCGCCGCAGCCGGCTGAACGCTTTCGATGCGCGGAATACCGTTTGTGTTCACGAGGTGCGTTTCCAGAGTTTCATAGGCCCAGCATTCTGGCGATCCAAATCCCGATCGCTGCATAGATCGCCGCAATCCAATCGTCCGCCATGATGCCCCAGCCACCCGGCAAACACTCTGATTGCCGTGCGGGAAAAGGCTTCCAAATGTCGAACAACCGGAAAAGTATAAAACCCAAAGCGAGATATTTCCAGTTGAGCGGTACGAGAGCGAAAAAATACGTGAGAAATTGTCCCGAAACTTCGTCGATGACGACGAACTGCGGATCTTTCTTGCCTGTGAATTTCGCGACGCGGCTCGCCGTCACAACGCCCAAAAATGCAAGCACCAGAGCCACGATTGGTACGGCGGGCCAGCCGACAACGACGTAATAAACATCGTGCAAGTAGAGGTCGAGTGCGGGTCGCGTATAAATGTTGGTGAGCGCGCAGTAGATTGCCACGCCAACGAGCGAGCCCCATGTCCCCGGCGCCTTCGGCAGGTAGCCTGCGCCACACGCGGTGGCGAAAAATAACGAGAGGCGCGGTTTTCGCGGCGGCTGCGCGAGTCCGGCTTCAGTTTCTGCGGCCATTTGTTTGACCATGCGAGGAGCGAGGTTCCTGCGAATCCGAGAGTGAGTGTGCCGCCGACTCGGTCGTTTCGCCAATCGCCGATTCAGAGGCGGATTCGGACTCGTCGTGCGCAGGCTCGGAGATCTTGTATTTTTCGCTGGCCCAGTTTCCGAGATCGGTCAATTTGCACCGTTCGTTACAAAACGGAAAATCCTTGTCGGTTTCGGAATTTGTGGGTTTGCGGCAGATAGGGCAATGCCATTCCATAGGCGTCGCGCTTAGACTAGCACGCCATTTCGTTGTGCAGTAGAGGGCAGTCTTCCGCAATCGAAATTTCGGGACTAGGCGAGGATAGGGAAGGGTTGTGACGAAGCTGTCGCCGGTTCGGGAAGGCCGTTCGGACGCGGGGGGCGAGCGAAAACTTCGACAGCGCGCCCAATCAAATCATAATCGCGTGCTTCCGTAATTTCGATGCGCGCCATGGTCCCCGGCGAAGGCAACTCCGAAGAATCATTCACACCCGCGATTTCGGTGACGTAGATTTTCCCGTCAATGTCGGGCGCCATGCCTTCGATACGCGCGGTCCAGACTAGGTCGGTCTCCGCCGACGGGCCTTCGAGCATTGCTGTAAAGGTCTTCCCAATTTTCTTGCGCAGTTTTCGCTGAGAAATTTTCTGCTGAATGGCCATCAATTCATCGCGGCGACGCCCGATGGTGTCTGCGTCAATTTTCCCGTCGCAGGCGTAGCTCTTCGCAGTTTCTTCGTCGGAATACGCGAAGACACCCATCCAATCGAATTCCGCTTCACGGACGAAACCGCACAGTTCGCGAAAATCAGCTTCGGTCTCGCCGGGGAAGCCGACGATAAACGAGGTGCGCAAGGATACGCCCGGAACCGTGCGCCGAATTCGGGTGAGCATTTTCAGAAACGCATCTGCGTTCGAGCCGCGCTTCATACGCGCAAGAACGCTGCGACTGGCATGTTGCAACGGGATGTCCATGTATTTCACGAGGCGCTCGTGCGCAGCGATGGTATCGAGCAATTTCGGCGTGATGCGATTCGGGTAGCAGTAAAGGAAACGAATCCAGTCGAGGTTCTCGATTGCGGCGAGTCGTTCAAGCAGCAGAGGCAATCCATTTCGCAAGCCCAGATCTTCACCGTAGAACGTCGTGTCCTGACCGATGAGATTGATTTCCCGCACGCCAGCCGCGGCGAGATTTTCCGCTTCGCGAATTACGGATTCAAATCGGCGGCTGCGAAATCGTCCGCGCAGTTGTGGGATGATACAAAACGCGCAGGGGTGGTCGCAGCCTTCGTTAATTTTGATATACGCCGTATGGAGCGGCGTGGCCAAAATGCGCGGCGTCAAATCATGATAAAGAAACGTCGGCGATGGTTCGGAATCGTGAACAGTCTCGCCCTCGCACGCGGCGAGAATTTTTTCAACGTCACCCGTTCCGATGACCGCGTCCACTTCGGGGATCTGTTCGCGAATTTCGTCGCGATAGCGCTCAACCAAACATCCCGCGACGATGAGCTTTTGCGCGCGCCCGAATTTCTTGTATTCCGCCATTTCCAGAATCGAATCGACGGATTCCTTGCGCGCAGGCTCGATGAAACTGCAGGTGTTCACGACAAGCACATCCGCATCGGCGGCGCGCGGCGTGATTTCGTAGCCAGAACGCGCAAGAATACCCATCATCACCTCGCTATCGACGAGGTTCTTGGGGCATCCGAGACTCACGAAACCGACTTTCGGCATATTGCGGCGCGTTCTTCAGTTCATCCGTTGCCATGAATTACGCGGAGAAGTAATTTTAGCACAGTCGCGTCACTGCGCCGATTGCGCCGGAGATGCGTACGCCGCAGCTGCGATTTCGGCGAGCGCATTGCCGACTTTTTCGACGGCATCGAAGTTCGGCGCTACGCTGACGTTGTTTACATAGGCGGCGATGATGAGGTGGCTGCCGTCGGCCGCGTCAACGTATCCCGCGAGCCCCTTCCCGGTAACCATCAGCGTGTGATTCAGCGCATCGTATTCTTCGAACGTGCCCGTCTTTGCATGAACATGCCCGGCGGCGGGGGAATCCGGCAATAAATTGTAAAGTGTGCCGTCGCGCCCGAGAATCGGCAGCGCCCGGTAGAAAATATCGAAATTTTTCTGATGGGACAGAAACGTGAGGTAGTGAACCATGAAATCGGGCGTGAAAAATGCGCCCGGGCCGCCAGCGCCTTCGGCCTGCGACGCTTGCGTCAGATCGAGTCCGGCTCTCTGCAGGAAATCGTGCTCTTGATCGAGGCCGGCCTGCTCAGCTTCGTCGTGATTGCCCGCGAGGACAGCGCCAAGGATGTAAGGCGTCAACGTTGCGTGCAGATTCTGGCTGACTTTCAGCGTGACTTTGATGTCTTCGGAAAGCGGCGCGGAAATGTGCTCGGCAACGAGGTTTGCCGACGTGTAGAAGTTCGTGAGCGTCGCAGTCTGTTCCGGCTGCGAACTCCCCAGGCTTCCGACGGTGACTCCCGCCCGCTGGAGCGCTTCGGTAAGAACGATTTCAGCGAAGCGGCTGGGCGTCGGAACATCATATGGAAAAAGCGACGGCGCTTGCCCCAGCGGCACAGTTCCTTCGAGAACGACGGTGTGCGCGCCATCCGCACCAACGGAATCGCCGCCCCACTCGAGCTGCCGCTCGGAGCCTGGCGCGCTCGTCGCGACGTGATTCACGATTTGCGCGTAGGCCGTTTGCGGAGAGATTTGAAGCGTCGCCGGATCACCGACGTGCGCACCGGGTGCGACGGTGATGTCGATAATGTTGTCGTTGACGACGATTGGCGAAACGATTGCGCCGGAGCCAGCCTCGGGTTTTCCTTCCGCGAACATGCTGATGTCCACCAGAACTCGCCCGGTGATTTTGTGAATCCCTCGCGCTGCGATCTGCTTCGCGAAATCATTGATAACGGCCAGCGGATCGCCAGGAACGGTTTTCGCGTCAAGCATGCCTGCTGCGTAAGCATGGTCGGAATTTTCGAATGCCAAGGTGCCGTCGGGCTGCATGCGGCCAGAGAGGTTCGGGTCACCGTTTGCGACCAGTACAATGTCGCCATCGAGCGTTCCATCGGCGCCAATGCTTCCAGTGCGATAAATCTTCGTGTGAAAACGATAATCTGGGCCGAGGAGCGCGAGCTCGGTTCCCTCTGTCAAAGTCTTCGTGGTCGAGCCGGGAACGAATAGCTTGTCGGCGTTGTAGGCGTAGAGCGTCTTGCCGGAATCGAGCGAGTAGATTTCGACGCCAAAGATAGCGTGCGCAAATTCGGGGCGGTTCATGATTTTCTCGATACTCTGCGTGAGGTTGTCCGGCGTTTGCGCAGAAGCCGCAGATGTGAGGAACAGAAAGAAACAAAGAACCGCGGCCGAGCGAATCAATTTTCGCATCACTCCTCCTGAAATTTGGCGCTATCGCTGCTGCAGAAGAGCGTGCGGCGGATCGAAGACGAAAGAGCAATCCCACGTCTTCGCCGCGCAAGTCAATATTCCCCGCAAAACGACGCGCGCCTTCGTAGCCGGTGCAAAGATATCAGGAAATTGCGCCTTGCGAATACGTTCTCCGTAAGTTGAGAGGACGTCATCGCCGCGAAAGAACCTCGTGTCCAGCACGGACGGGCCGTGCTCACCTTCCTGCATCAGAATCAGAAACGCTCCTTTTCCGGCAACCGCATCGGCGTTTCGCACGGAAACAGTGTGCATCCCGAGGAGTTCGCTGCTGGCGCGTTTTACGCGCAAATCAATTCCAACGTTTGTTCCGAGAAGCTCGATCAGGCGCGCGCGCGTTTCCGGTGGCGCGCCACCCGCGGCCAGAGCGAGAACGTACGTGCGAATCGCTAGATTCTTTTGCCCCTGCTTTTCGTAAATCTGCGCGAGATGGTCGGCGACATCCCCGCGCTCGTCGAGTAACCACGCAGCGTGGATAAGAGCAAGGCCGTCTTGCACTTTCCCTTGCCGAAAACGCACCCAGCCGAGCGTATCCCACACGGCCGGAAGCGCCGCCACGTCGCCGAAAGCTTCTCCGCTGAGATGCGTGAGATCAGTTGTGGCAAGTTGCATTTCGATTGCTTTCACAGCAGACATTGCAAAAGCCTCGGCATGGTCCAGGGCTACGCCGTGCGTGGCAAGTTGGTAGGCAGCTTCATTGGCGATGAGCGGAGAAGGGGAGAGTGCAGTTGCTTTCGTGAATGCGCCGAGCGCTTCCGTATTTTTGTTCTCGCCGAGATAGGCCGCGCCGAGCCGCAGCCGAATGGCAGCGCTATCAGGAGCCAGTACAGACGCTTTCTCGAGCTCCGAAACGGCTTCCGGAAATTTCTTCTGGTCGATATAAACCGTTCCCAGATATTCGTATGCATTGGGATCGAGCGGCTTTCTGGCGATTTGTTTTTCGAAAGCAGCGACAGCATCGTCGTATTGCTTCAGGTTGTAAAGAGCGATGCCGAGTAAAGTGTTCGCTGATGCATCCGTGGGATTAAGCTGCAAATGCTTTCGCAAGGAGGTCGCTGCATCGTCGTACTTGCCAGTCTGAAGCTGAGCGACTCCAAGATCGAGCCAGAGATCTTTCTGCTTGGGATCCAATTGTGCGACTTGGTCGAACAACTGTAGTGCATTCGTGTAACGTCCGGCCTTCAACTCCGCGTTTCCAGCTTCCATCAGCTGGCTCGATGTGGCGTCGGAGGGTACGCCAGGAATGATGTTCGTCACCGCAAGCAGTTGGTTCTCATCCTGCTCGATGGCGTGCATAAACGCGAGATAGTCGCCGCGGCGCGCGGCAGGAACTTCGCGCGCGAGAAAGCGAAGGGTCCGCTGTGCAGTCAAAGAGTGCTCTTGCGCGTCGTAGTGCGATTGATAATCAGCGTAGTCGCGCGTAATCGCGGCGCCGATGGGCATCTGGCACGAAATATTCGCAGGAAACGACAACGTCAGCTTCGTGGTCACATCCAGAGGGCTGCCGAGCTGAATCGGTTTGTTGGGATCCTGCGGCGGATCCGGCATGCCAAATGTCGGAAGCGGAAGCGCGAGCGCGGCCTTTGCCTGCGACCAATCGAGAAAATCTTCGCTGACGATGGTGAAGGTCACTGTGAATGGGTCTTTCGTATCCGTGGGGTCCATGGCCTTGACGTCGGTCACTTGGCCGTGAAATCCGTCGAGCTCCGCCATGGTTTGCGTGATGCTCTTCCATTGCTCTTGCGGCGTACTATGAAACGCGATTCGCAGCGCGTATTCATTGTCACCGCGCAGCGCATAGTGAACGACGGCCGTGAGTTTGCCAAGCGAGCTGACGCGGCCGTTGATTTCGACGTCCTGAGTCGAACGAAATGGTGGGTCGACAGGAGTCTTCTCGAAGCTTGCCGGCGCAGCAGCGGACACGACCAGCGCTTCTTTGCTTCGATCTG
>JASHRL010000077.1 GCA_030037355.1 Candidatus Acidiferrales bacterium
CCCATCGCGTCTCTTCCGCGATAGGTTCCCTCGCGCGATTCCTGTTTCGAGACATCGACACAGCCGTTCTCATCCGCTTCAAAAACTCCACACGACTCCCATCGCCGCCCGGCGTCGTCCGCGACGCTGGCTCGCAGCATGACTCGCGCGTTCGGCTGCAATCCGCGTACACAAATCATCACCTCTTCATCAATGAATGCCGGATTCGGCGCGACTTCGAGCCGCACGCTTGTCGCCGCCGTTTCGGCCAAAATGTCGCGCCTCGCCATCTCAGTCTTCCATGCTACTACATCGGGAAACCCCGCTCTGCGCGTGCGTCGACTTCCCGAATTTCCGATGCGTCCTTTTCCCCTCCTCAAACGTATCTCGGATATGATGGCAGAGGCGGCACTTTCGATGGAGGTGCTCGTGGGTCTTGAAGCCGAGGTTTCCAGACTCCGACGCGGAGACCTCGACGCGCTCGCGGAACTCGTGACGCGCTACCAGCATCGCCTGTATCGCTATTTGCTGCGCATCGTGCGCCAGCCTGCCGAAGCCGAAGACCTTTTTCAGCAAACCTGGCTGCGCGTGGCCGGTCAGATTCGCCGCTTCGATCCCAGGCGCAGTTTCGAAGCATGGCTTTTCACTCTGGCGCGCAATCTCGCGATTGATCATCTTCGTCGCGTGCGCCCCGAGAGCCTTGACGACCAGGATTCTGGCGGCCTTGGGGCAACACCCGCCGCCCTGCGCTCCTCCGAGCCACCCGCTCTTGACCTGGCCATCGCGCGCGAGCGAGCGCATCAAGTTTCCGCCGCGCTGGAAGCGTTGCCGGTGATATATCGTGAAGTTCTCGCGCTGCGTTTCGAAGAAGAGATGAAGCTCGAGGAAATCGCCGAAGTGCTTGACGCTCCGCTCTCGACCGTGAAGAGCCGTCTGCGTCGCGGCCTCGAATCCATCCGGCAGGAACTGGAGAAGCGCTACCCCGGTCAGGAGTGGCAATGAACATGAGTGAGCACGATCAAATTCGCGAGCTTCTGGCCCTCGCCGCCGCCGGCGCACTTGATGCCGATGAAGAATCGCGCCTCGCGGCTCATCTGCGCTCGTGCGCGGCTTGCGCTGCCGAACTGAACTCTTTTCAGGAAATGGGCGCGGTTTTGCGCCGGCTTCCAACGCCGCAAGCACCGGCCGCGCTGGTTGCACGAACCATTTCCGCGGCTCAGTCGCGCCTCGCCGAAGAATCCACGCGGCGCTCCGAACGCAAACTTATCGTGCTCGCGGTTGTCTTCTCGTGGGTTTTTGTCGCATTGAGCTGGCCGCTGGCTCAGTTTGCCGCTCGGGGCTGGACAAGCCTCGTGGGCCTCGGCTTCGAGCAGGGCTGGGAGAATTTTGCAGTTTTCACGGCGCTATGCTGGACCGCTGGCGCCGTTGCCGCGGCGGCTCTCGCCAAGCGCCGCCAGCAGGAAAGGGGTGTCGCATGAGCTTCCGCCGCGAACTCAGCGTGATTCCAAAACCGGCATGGGTTATCGCCTGCATTCTTTACGCCGGATTCGCGATCCTGATTCACTTTCTCGTTGGCAGCGATCCCCAAATGTCCCAATGGCCGCTGATTGGCCAGCTCGCCTTTCAGTTGCTGGTCCCGTTGTTCATGTTCCCGCTGGTCGCTTTCTACGGCTACATTTTCGGCGACGCCCGCCGCCGCGGCATGAACGCCGTCGGCTGGATGCTTCTCGCTCTTTTCGTTCCTTATTTGATCGGCGCGATTATTTATTTCTGCATTCGTGATCCGCTCCCGATCGAATGCCAAAGCTGCCATACCGCGGTCCTCGGGAGATTCACGTTTTGCCCCAACTGCGGGCAGGCCCTCCGGCCTTATTGCCCGCAATGCGGCAAAGGCGTCGAGCGCGACTGGAGCAATTGCGCTCACTGCGGCACAAAGCTGCCAGCCAAGGTCTGACTCTGCGCCGGGCATTACGCGTTCTAATGCGACGTCCGCGTGTCGCGGCGGATCATGTAAGCGTCGATGAAAAATCCCAGCCCGATCACGAACGGGATGATTCCCAGCACCGCCGCTTCCATCGTGTCTTCTTCCCAATGCCCGAGCAGCGCAAACGTCAGCGAATATCCGAGCGCTGCGGCCACGAGCAGAATTCCCGCGCGGCGCGAAGCCGCCGGTTGCGGCAAATCCGGTTCGAATGGCACTTGAATCCCTCGCGCGAGCGCCGCGATTCTTTCATCCGTGCGGAACTTTCTCCCACGCTGCCACGCCCATGCCCAAACCACGGCGAGCGGAAACGCCAGCGCCAGCACCACCGCCGCAAGCCCGACAATATTATCCGACATGATTCTTCTCCTCTCTTCTCGCAGCTGATTTCGCCGCGTTAACTTCTCCCATCCTTTTCGCTTGCAATTATAGGTACGTTGTTTCTCTGAAGAATGTTCCACGTGGAACTGCGAAGGATGGAACGGGCCGGGAAGAATTTAAGGAGGGGAGTGCGGGTCTTGAATCTACAGCTTCTGCAGGCCGCCCGCGAAGAATTACTGTACCGGCTGCACCTGCATCGTCTGATCAACCTGATAGCTCTGGCATCCCGGCGCGGCATTCGCATCGCAACGCGCCGTCGCCGTGAATCCTGAATCGCTCGCTTCCACCGAATACGTATAGCCGTCGCGCCCCAATTTCTTCGCCGCCAGCGCCCCGCTCGAATACAAATCATCCAGCGACGCGTAAGCTCCGTGCTGCGCCCAATAAACACGCTCCGCCTCGCCGATGGAAATCAGGTCGCTCTGCACACCCACGCCGGAAATGACCTGCGCCGGATTTCCCTTCGACGTACCCGACTGCATTCGCGAAGCAAAATACCAGTAACCAATCACGACGATCGCCGCCGTAACCAACAATCCCAGTAGTCCTCGCATGACTCGCCGCCTCCGCTGGAACTCAGCGCATCCAGCTCCGTCTTCTCATAATTATCCGCTTTCTGCGCACGCTCAGAACGCCCGCGATTGCGCCAGTTTCATTAGTAGGCATCCCCTGGAACATCTGCAGTTGCCCAGCCTCGTGGGCGTCGGCTGTTTCGCTTGGCACGTCTTCAGCGCCGAATCGCGCCGCATAGCCGAAGGAGACACTGCATCTTCCCGCAGAGAATTGACATCAAAACCTGCGGCCCATACGATGGTTTGTCGCCGAGTTTGTTTTTCCGATTTGACGCCGCGGCTGCGAGGGAGATCCCGATGAACCGTGCCTGCTGTCATAAAGTGATTGTTTCTTCTGTCTTTTTCTTCCTCGCGCTTTCTCTTCCCGCCCTCGCGCAACAAGGCACAAATCCTGCTCCCGCCGGCGACCGTCCTTCGCAAGCTTTACCGCATACGCCGCAAATTCCCATTCAATTCCACACATTGGCAAACGGTCTGCAAATCGTCATGTCAGTGGACTCTCACGTTCCTATCATCGACGCGCAAGTCTGGTATCACGTCGGTTCGAAGGACGAAGAGCCGGGCCACACCGGCTTCGCGCATCTATTCGAGCATCTGATGTTCGATGGTTCCGCTCATGTCGGCCCTGACGAGCACTCGCGCATCATTGAAGCCATGGGCGGCTTCGACAACGCCGAGACTAACGACGATGTCACCGTCTTTTACGAAACCTTTCCGAGCAATTATCTCGAGCGCGTTCTCTGGCTCGAAGCCGACCGCATGGGCAGCCTCAGCGTTGACGAGAAAGACTTCGAGTCCGAGCGCCAGGTCGTCGAAGAAGAGCGCCGCATGCGCGTCGATAATTCGCCTTACGGCCGCGTTCAGGAAGATTTGTACGCCGCGGCTTTCGTGGTTCATCCTTACCATCACACGACCATCGGCAGCATCGCCGATCTCGATAAAGCTACGCTCGAGGAAGTCCGCGCTTTTCACGATACTTACTATCGCCCGAACAACGCGACGCTCATCATCGTCGGCGATTTTAATCCCGCTCAGGCCCTCCTCTGGGCCCAGAAGTATTTCGGTGGCATTCCCCGTTCGCCGCAGCCGATTCCTCGCGTAACTGTGAAGGAGCCGCCGCAAACCGCCGAGCGCACCGTCACGAAGGAATACCCCGGCGTTCCGCTTCCGGCTGTCGTCGAAGGCTACAAAATGCCCGCAAAATTTACGCCTGACTCTTATCCTCTCGATCTCGCTTCCAATATCCTCGCAGGCGGTGAAAGCAGCCGTCTCTATCTATCCTTGGTCTATCAGCAGCAAATCGCTCTGGAAGCCGAGGGCTTCGGCAACTTCACCGAAGATCCGAATTTGTTTTGGGTCCTGGCGGTCATGGACCCGCCTCACACCGCCGAAGAAGGCGAGAAAGCCCTCGACGCCGTTCTCGCGCAAATAAAAGATCAACCCGTCTCCGACAAAGAATTGCAGAAAGCCAAGAACCAGGAAATCTCCACGTTTATTCTCGGCCGTGAGACCGATGAAGAACGCGCATCGGCTCTCGGCGAAGCCGCCGTCCTCGGCAAGAATCCCGACCTGGTCAACACCGATCTTTCTCGCTACGAAGATGTCACCGCTGCGCGGATCAAAAACGTCGCCGACGAATACTTCATCCCCACTCACGAAACAGTTCTGTTCTATTTGCCGTTAAAGCAAGCCCAGTCTGGCGAGCCCGGGGGCCAGCAATGAGCCGCGCCATGAATGGATTCCTTCGCCATTGCCGCATCCTCGTTTCGCTTTTTGCCGCAGCGGTTCTATCTGCCGCGCTGCCATGCGCCGCTTGTGCGCAAACGCAATCTGAGTCCGGTTCCCAATCGCAGAGTTCCGCCGCGCAGCAGGAGAATGAGCACGGCACTGGCGTCGTCCCTCCGGGTATCAAGCTCATCCCGACGATGCCTCCGGCGCAGCCTGGTGCGCTGTTTCAATTTCCTCATGCTGATACGCGCACGCTTGCGAATGGCTTGCGCGTCTTCGTCGTCACCGATCATCGCTTGCCTGCCGTTGCGATCCGCCTGGTGCTGATGTCCGCCGGAACAATCCATGATCCCAAGGGCATGCCCGGCATCGCTTCCATGACTGCCAGCATGCTCACGCAGGGCACCGAAACTCGTTCCGCTCAACAGTTCGCGCAAGCCATCGATTTCGTCGGCGGAGAGGTTTCCGCCCAAGCGGATGACGACTCCACTTCCGCGATTGCCGTCGTCGTCTCGCGCGACACCGATCTCGGCGTGGATCTGCTCTCCGACGCTGTCCTTCACCCTGCATTTTCTCAAGACGAACTCGAACGTCAGCGCCAGCAGACGTTGTCCGGTCTGCGAGTTGAATACAGCGACGCCGGCTATCTGGCCTCCGCCGTTTTCGATCGCACTGTTTACGGCGATTCGCCCTACGGCTTGCCCGGCGATGGCACGCCCGACACTGTCGCCAAGATCACGCGCGACGATCTCATGAAATTTCACGACGCGAATTACGCTCCCAATGAATCGCTCCTCGCGTTCTCCGGAGACATCACGCCCGAGCGCGCTTTTGCTCTCGCCGAGAAATTTTTTGGCTCATGGCAGAAAAAAGATGTGGCCACGGAACAAATCTCCGCGCCACCCGCGGCTCACGGCCTTCATTTCATCGTCATCGATAAGCCGGACGCCGTTCAGACCCAGATCCGCGTCGGCAAGCCCGGCATTCGCCGCGATAATCCAGATTACATTCCCCTGCTCGTCACCAATCGCATTTTCGGCGGCGGCTACAATAGCCGCCTCAATACCGAAGTCCGCATCAAGAAGGGCCTCACCTACGGCGCCAATTCTTCTTTCGATGCCAATCGCTTCGCCGGCGAATTCGTTGCCGGAACCTACACGCGCACCGCAGCCACCGCCGAAGCCACCAAGCTCGTCGTCGATCTCATTGCCAAAATGTCCACCGGCGATGTCGCACCCAGTGAATTGAAATTCGCGCAGGACTATCTCTCCGGCGTGTACCCCATTCAATCTGAGACCGCCGGGGACATTGCCACTCGCGTCCTCGCCGCCGCGGAATATGGCTTGCCCGCCGATTACACCCAGACGTATCAGCAGCGAATTCTCGGCGTTGCCGATTCCGAAGTCAAAGAAATGGCCACGCGCTATTTCGATCCTCGGGATCTCGATGTCGTTCTCGTCGGCAACGCCAGTCAATTCCTCTCCGCTATAAAGGCCGATTTCTCGGACGCGCAGTGGGAGGAAATTCCGTTCAATGAACTCAACCTTTTGAGTCCCGACCTGCGCGAACACGCTCCCGCCGCCGTTCCCATCCCCGCTCCCACTCCCGAATCTCTCTCTCATGGCAACGAAATTCTCACCGAAGCCGCCCGCGCCGCCGGAGGCGATCTTCTCCGCACCGTTTCCACTCTCGAATTCACCGAGAAGGCCAACATCTACACACCCCAGGGTGCAATGCCCATCACCGTGAAATGGCAAATCGCCTATCCTGACAGGAGCCATGCGCAAATCACGCTCCCTATGGGCGGCGTGTCGCAAGTCACCGACGGAAAAATTGCGTGGCGGCAAACTCCTCAGGGCACCCAAGACGCCCCGCCCGAAGCTCTGGGCGAGTATGAGCGCGGCATCAACCTCTTCGGCGGATGGGGCCTCTATCGGCAGGTCATGGCCGGGCAGGTCCAGGCGCAGTATTTGGGTCAGGAAGACGTCGACGGCAAGAAGGCTGACACCGTGAACTGGCTCGCTTCGTTCGGAACCATCAAGCTCTATTTCGATTCTGCCTCGCATTTGCTCATCGAAGCGAAATATCAGGCGCAGGGCGACGAAACCGATCAGCGCTGGAGCGACTTCCGGGACGTCAATGGCTTGCAGTTTCCATATCAGAGCGTCACCTACCGAGCTGGCCAGAAGTTCACCGACTCGACCGTTCAGGAGATCCAGGTCAATCCTCAGCTCGATCCGTCGCTGTTCGTGAAGCCCGCAGCCTCAGCCGCCCCTCCGCAGCAGTAGTAGTGCGGGAGCGACACTCCGCGAAATATTTTCGCTCTGGCGTACTCTTCTCGCCCGCCGCCCGCATCTAAGCTCTTTGCCGTTTTCTTCTTCGGCATCCGTTCCGGCGATAGATTTGGGGGTTTAGGTGAACTGCCTTACACTAGAGAACTTTACTCAACGAATGTTTCGTCTTCCTAGCGCACTTCGCCTCTCGGCCACAGCAGCCGTTCTCGCAACGGCGAGCTTTTGCTTGGCAGGAACCGGTCAAGCCGGCTCTTCTTCCGACCCCGCGATCTTGCAGGCCATGGAGCAGGAGCTAACCCGCACCATGTCCGCTTATGGCAAGGCCGATCCGCCCGCATATTTTGTCAGCTATACCATCACCGACGAAGACACCGATACCGTCTCCGGCTCCAATGGCGCGCTGCTTTCCTCCGATGATGCGCATGACCGCTGGCTTGAGGTTCAGACCCGCGTCGGCAGCTACGACCTCGACAACACTCACAAAATCGAAGGCCGCGAGCCCGCCTGGACCAGCCCCGGCGCCCAAGCCACTCTCGACGACGACATACCCGTCCTCCGCCGCGAAATTTGGCGCGAGACGGATCGCCAGTATCGCGCCGCTGTCGAAGCCTACATCGCCGTCCAGACCAGCAAGGAAGTCGAAGCCCAGTCCGCCGAGCAGCGTGCTCCCGATTTCTCTCACGAAGACCCGCACGTCTCCATCAGCGCGCCGGTTTTTATGAGCGTCGACCGCAAGCCCTGGGAGGAAAAAGTTCGCAAGTACACTGCGGCATTCAGCGCTTCCCCTGCTGTCTTGAACTCTATCGTCACGTTCACCGCGCGCTCCTACAACCAGTTTTTAGTCAATAGCGAAGGCTCCAAACTCGCCTTCGGCCAGATTCGCTATCGCCTCGAGCTCTTCGTCCAAAGCAAAGCTCCCGATGGCATGGATCTCGAGCGCTATGCCAATTTCGACTGGGTCGATCCCTCCAAAGCTCCCGACGACGCTACCGTCATGGATCAAGTAAAAATCTTGACCCAGCAGATCGTCGCGCTGCAGAAGGCTCCTCTCGTCGAACCTTACGCCGGCCCCACGCTTCTCACTGGCCGCGCTGCCGCCGTTTTCTTTCACGAAGTCCTCGGCCATCGCCTCGAAGGCTTCCGCCAAAAGGACGTCAGCGAAGGTCAGACCTTCACCAGCAAGATCGGCCAGCAGATTCTTCCCGATTTCATCACCGTCCGCGATGATCCCACGACGAAGGATGTCAATGGCCAGGTCCTGCTCGGTTACTACACCTTCGACGACGAAGGCATCCCTGCGCAGAACGTCTTTCTCGTCGATCATGGTGTCCTGAAAAATTTCCTGATGGGCCGCTCGCCGCTGATCAATTTCCCGCATTCCAACGGCCACGGTCGCCGCCAGCTCGGCTACCAGCCCATCGCGCGCATGGGCAACACCATCGTCGAAAGCAGCAAAACGATGACGAATGCCCAGCTCCGCCAGCGCTTCATCGAGGAAATCAAGAAACAGAACAAGCCTTTCGGCCTGCTCATCGACGACATCGCCGGAGGTTTCACCTTCACCGGCCGCGCTGCGCCTCAGGCCTTCCAGGTCCAGCCCCTGATCGTCTATAAAGTCTTCCCCGACGGCCGTCCGGATGAAATGGTGCGTGGCGTCAATATCGTCGGCACGCCGCTGATCTCCATCACGAAAATCATCGCCACTGGTGACACGCCTGAGGTTTTCGATGGCTACTGCGGCGCCGAGTCCGGCTCCGTGCCCGTCTCCGCCGTCGCGCCCGAAATTCTCATTTCCGAAATGGAAGTCTCGAAGAAAGAAACTTCCACAGACACGCCGCCGCTTCTTCCGCCGCCGGCCCACGATCCATTGGACAGGGGCAAGGGAGGCAGCCAGTGATTTCGCACCGCCACAATCTGTTCCGGTTCGTCCTTGCTGCCCTCGCGTTTGCGTTCGCTTGCGCCCGGCCCGCTGCTGCGCAAAATGACAACGACCACACCCTCGAAGCCATGCAGGACGAAATGAATCGCTCCGTCGCTCGCCTGCAGCTACCCGGCCAGCAGAAGCCGTTTTACATCGAATACCGCATCCTCGACCTGGACATTCGCAGCGTCAGCGCTTCCTTCGGCGATTTGATTTCCTCTACGCACACGCGCATTCGCCAAATGTCCGTCGGCGTCCGCGTCGGCAACTATCAGCTCGATAGCTCCAATTTCATCAGTCAGGATGGCTTTCAGGGTTTTCTCGGGTCCACTGGCCAGGTCGGCGTCGACCGCGACTACAACTCCTTGCGCCAGGATCTCTGGCTCGCTACCGATCAGGCCTATAAGGAAGCTCTCGTCAATCTTTCCAACAAGCAGGCTTTCCTCAACAGTCTCGCCCGCCCGCCGGAGATCGCCGATTTTTCGAAAGAACCGCCCGTCGCTGAAGTTCAGCCCCTGATGAAGCCCGATTGGACTTCACGCAATTGGGAAAATGAGGCTCGCGATGCCTCCAAAGTTCTCCGGAATTATCCGGACCTTTACGGCACGCGCGTCCACTACTACATCGTCTATACGACCTACTATCTCGTCACCAGCGAAGGCGCCAAGCTTCGCCTTCCGCAGGCTGTTTCCGGCATCGAAGCCAGTCTCAGCACGCAGGCCGTCGACGGCATGCCGCTGCACAACTACTATTCCGATTATGCCCAGCGCCCCGGCGAGCTTCCTCATCCGAAGGATGTCAGCAAAGGTCTCGCTCAAGCCGCTCAGGAGCTCGAGGACTTGCGCATCGCTCCCAACGTTCAGGACTATGAAGGCCCTGTCCTTTTCGACGCTCCCGCTGCAGCCTCCGTTCTCGCTCAGGCTCTTGAGCCGTCGCTTTCCGGCGCGCGTCCGCCGCTTTCCGCCGTCCCTCAGTTCGATCAAGTGATGCAGCAAATGGGCGCTCACAGTGATTGGAGCGGCCGTATGAACACGCGCGTTTTTCCGCTCAACGTTTCTCTCACCGACGATCCCACCGAGCCCAATTTCGAGGGCCAGCCGCTGTTTGGCTCCTATGACGTCGATGCCGAAGGCGTGCGCGCGCAGCGCGTGAATCTCATCGAAGATGGCATACTGAAAAATCTCCTGATGTCGCGCCGCCCCGGCCCGGATTTCGATCAATCCAATGGCCACGCGCGTTCTGCGCTGCTTTCCGCGCCTCAGCCTCTCAGCAGCAATTTGATCTTCGAGGCCACCAACACCTTGAGCCCCGACGATCTGCGCAAGAAATTCCTCGATATCTGCAAATCCAACGGCCAGCAGTGGTGTATCGAGATCAAGCGCATGGATAATCCCGCGCTCGCTTCAGAAACGCAGCAGGATTTCTCAGACATTATTGCCGATGTCGCGCAGGGCTTGAGCAGCGGCGACCGTCTGCCGCTCATGGTTTATCGCGTCTATGTTTCAGACGGCCATGAAGAATTGGTCCGCGGCTCGCACATAAAAGGTCTCGATCTTCGTGCGTTCCGCACCATGGCTGGCATCGGCAACGATTTCACCGTTTACAACTTCATGCAGAATTCCGAGGCGGGCATTGCCGGCACCGCGCTCGACATCTTCGGCTCGGTCGAGGGCGGCATTCCCAGCTCCATCGTTGCTCCGTCCCTGCTCCTCGAAGACGTCGAGCTCGGCGGCTTTCACGGCGAGCCGCGCCGTCTTCCTCTTCTCCCTGCGCCGCCGTTTTCGAACGGCGGTTTCAAGCAGTAGCTCGGTTGCTTCGCTTCACTTGATGTCGCAAAGAATCTCTCCGTCATCATTCAAAGAGAGTTTATCCGGCTGAAACGGCAGCTCGAACTTGAACGGGTTCGTCTTGTTGCGAATCTCCAGCCACCCGATCGGCAGCGCCTTTCCTTGCGCGTGAACGTACAGCCGCAGCGCGTCTTTCCATCCATCCGGTACGCCCGATTGCGTCACGGTTCCGCTCACCAGCCATTTGTTGTCCGGCTGCGCCTGCGTCGTGTAGTCCAGGTGGTATTGCGCCATGCCTGTGCCGTAGACGTATTGGTTGAAGAACCAGTCCATTCGATGGTTGTGGTCGATATCCATCGTGGCAAGCATGTGTCGCTCCACAACCGCCTTGAAATCGTCCGTGGACGCCGCTTGTCCTGTATACGTCTTCACGTAATCCTGCATCATCTCCTTGAACGCCTGGTCTGGCGTTTGACTCCGCGGATTCATCATCATCGCTCGCAGCATTTCCAGCACATAGCCGCCTTTGTCGTAAATCATCGTCTCGTAGCCATCGGGCGCTTGCGAAGAGCTAAGCCTTAGTCCCAGCCAGATTGGCCCCAGGTCGTCGTATTTGTGCCCGAAATTGTTTTTCGCGACGATTTCGATCTTGTCCTGGTGCAATCGGTTCACATACTCCTTCTGGCCGTCGCGAAACTCCACATAGAGATTCCCGGAAAACTGTGCAAAACCCTCCGAAAGCCACTGGTCATGATAGCTCTTCCATCCCACCGCGTGTCCCCACCACTGGTGCGAGACCTCATGAGCGCGGAAGTAATCGCTGATACGCACCTGATCTTGCACCCCGAGAATGTGCCGTTGCGTCTCGTCGAGGAACGACAGCACGGATAGATAAAGCAGCATCGGCCATCCCTGTCCGTAGCTGTAGGGAATATTTGTCACCGCCAGATGTTGAAATGGAAATGGCCCAAAATAGTCCTGAAACACTTTCAGGTTGTTTCCGATTTCCGTTCCCGTGGTCTTGAGCATCGTCGATGGATCCAGGTTCCCGATCGCCACTCCTCCAGCCGGCGTTTCCCCCAGCGTCGGTGTCAGGAACATCTGAATCGTGCTCAGAAAATCGTCCGGATTCTTGTTCCCATAAACCTGAACGTCGACATTTCCGGCGGCTTGGTCAAAAACCTTGTAATCGCCGAACGCGAATCCCGCCACCGCCTGCGGCATTGGGCTTTTCCACTCCGTCACCGTCGTATCCCCGTCGCTGCTTTCGTTCACTTTATTGCCCGTAGCCACCACCATTAGCTTTTTAGGTGTGTGGAATGTCATGTCGAAATCCGCGCGCGTCGCAAAGTCGTCGCTCACGCCCGGATACCATCCGTAGCTCGGGCAGAAATAATTTCCGGTGCCTACTTTTTGGATCAGGTGCTTGCCTTCGTACTCGAACGTTAGGGTCGCGGTTTGTCCAGCCTGCGTCGGCTGCGCTAGCGCAACCGCCACATAATCTCCATACGTCGGGAACCGATCCCTCGGCTCCTTGGGCTGAAAAAACGCCAGCGCTGTTCCTTTTTCGTCCTTCACCGAAGACACGCGCAAATTCGCGCTCAAATAAAAAACCAACAAGCGTTCGCCTGCGGCTTGATATTGCAGATTCACTTTCGTCGTCGCGCTCAGATCCGCCCCGCTCGTCACCAGCGCGTCAATCTGGTATCCCTTCGCCAGAAAAACATCTTTCTTCAGCGGCTGCTGAAACACGTCTCTCGCATTCGCTCCCCCCGCCGGAAAGCTCATCCACGTGTCGAAAACCAGCGCCGGCGTGCCCCGCGACGCATATCTCCCAATGGTCACTTCTTCCAAGTTCAACGCATCGTACGTCGCCATCACCCAGCCCTGGCTGTTCGTCTTCATGTCCGCCATGAAGTAGGCCGTCTTCTGACGGTCGCCGGAAAGGATGCCCTCGAAAATTCGCGGCTCGACCTGCGCGGCCAAGTCCTCGCGCGTCCGTTGCCGGCTTTCGTAAAGGCTCGCCAGCGTGCTGTCGCTCGCATTTGTCCACTTCACCTGTTTCGCGATTTCATCAAACGTCGCGTCTGTGAAGCTGAACGTCGCCTGGCTGAATTCCAGATTCAGCGTCTGCGTCTTTGTGAAAAGTTGCAGTTGCTGCGTCTCGATCGCATCCGGCGGTGCCACTTCGATTCGCCCTCGTCCATTGAATGCTGCGCCAAACACAACTCCCGCCGCCGGTTGGGAGAATTGAATCGTGCCGTCCTCGAGCGTGATGCGAATCCGGTCGCGCGTCAGGGTCAGATTCTCCACGTGCGCTGTCTTCGCTGTATCAAACGGCGCCTGATCCACCGTGTTCCACACAGCCGTCACGTTCTGTGTTCCGGCCGCCTGACCCGCGCATGTCCCCGCGCAGAGCATCGCCGTAACAGCGAACAGACCAAACGCATACAGCCGCGCAAATCTCATCGGAAGCCTCCTGAAAGTGAACGGCATTCTACTCAAACGAGGAATTCAATAGTAGGTAAATTACCGGGCGCAGCTCAAAATCACGGCTCAAGCGTGATAAACGTGATCTCCGGCCGGCACCGGAATCGCACCGGAATTTCCGACATTCCCACCCCGCGGCTCACGTACATTCGCGAGCCTTTCTCCTCATACCATCCCGAAAGGAATCGTCCGCTTCCGCTCGGCAGCCAGAACGGCTTCACAAACGGAATCAGCACCTGCCCTCCATGCGTATGTCCCGCCAGCACCAGATTCACGCGTCCCGCGATACGGTCGAAATACGCCGGCGCATGAAACATCGCGATTGTATAAACATTCGCCGGCACTCCTTCGAGCGCCTCGTGCAGGTTGGGCCGTCCCGTGGAGGCGTCGTCCAATCCGATGAGCCAAACGTCCGGCCGCAATTCGTGATTTTGATTCAGCAGCAAATTGACTCCCGCGTCGTCGTAAAAGAGCCGCTCGTGCCTCAGCGGCCGAATATTCTCCCAGTTCCCTCGCACAAACCACACTCCCAGCGGCGCGTGCAGCTCGTTCAGCCGTTCGTAGATTTCCCGTACCGCGCTGTAATTTCCGATTGGGTCCGCCAGAGTGTCCCCGGTGATCAAAATCACGTCCGGCTTTTCTTCGGCCAGCACCGCCAGCATTTCGCGTTCCCGCCGCCCGATTCCGCGCGTGTGCAGATCCGTCAGATCCGCGATCTTCAGCGGAGTTTTCACCGCCGGCGCCCCTCCGTCGCTGGTTTGAATCGTGTAGTGCGTCACTTCGATGTTGTACGGCTCGATCAAAAACGCATCCACGCCCAGCGCCGCCACCGCCGCCAAAATCAATATCGCAGCGAGATGCCTCCGCCACCACGGCTTCGTCCCCCGCTCCTTTTTCGTTTCGCCGTTCATTACAGCCGCGTTCCTCTCGCAACTCCAATCCTCCACTATACCGGGCTTTTCTCCGTCCGCGAATCGGCATTTCCGCCGCCTCCATCGTATAATCGGCGCGCATCCTGCACATGAGCGCGTCCACCGAGGCAGTCCGGCAAAAAAAGCTTGCGGCTCTGGCTTCCATGGCCGCCGCGCTGGTGCTCCTTTCGCTGAAGATTTTCCTTTCCGTCCGCACTGGCAGCCTCGGCATTCTTTCCGAAGCGCTTCATTCCGGCCTCGACCTCGTCGCCGCCGTCATCACTTTTCTCTCCGTGCGCATCGCCGACAAACCCGCCGACGCCGACCACACCTACGGCCACGCCAAATTCGAGAGCTTCTCCGCCTTCGTCGAAACGACTCTCCTTCTCCTCACCGCGCTTTACATCATCTGGGAAGCCTTGCACCGACTGCTCTTTCGCCATGCGCTCGTCCGTCCCAGCCTTCTCGCCATCGGCCTGCTCGCGCTGATGATTCTCATCGACGCCACGCGCGCCCGCGCCATCTCCCGCGTCTCCGCGCGCTATCCCAGCGAAGCCCTCGAAGCCGACGCGCTCCATTTCTCCACCGACGTCTGGAGCACTTCTGTCGTTCTCGTCGGCATCCTAGCCGTTTGGCTCGGCCAGCGCTTCGGCATTCCCTGGCTGCATTACACCGATCCGCTCGCCGCTCTCGCTGTCGCTGGAGTGATTATCTGGGTAGGTTCGCGCCTCGGCCGCCGCACGCTCGAAGCGCTTCTCGACGTCGCTCCGCGCGGCCTCCAGCACGAAATCTTAGCCGCCGCTGAATCCGTCGAAGGCGTTCTCGGCGTTGAACGTGTCCGCCTGCGCCGCGCCGGCCAGCATTATTTTGTCGACGTCACCATCTCCGTCCCGCGCACCACCAGCCTCGAGGAAGCTCACGCCACGAGCGACCGCGTCGAGCGCCGCATCGCCGAAATCGTTCCCTCCGACGTCGTCGTTCACATGGAGCCTCGCGCGCGCACCGGCGAAAATCTCCTCGACGCCATTCGCGCCACGGCCCAGCGCCGCGGCCTCGCCGTCCACGAACTCTCCGCGCATCAAATCGACGGCCGCCTTTTTGTCGAACTCCATCTCGAAGTCGACGAAAATTCCACGCTTCGCGAAGCTCATCGCCTCGCCTCCGCTCTCGAACGCGACCTCCTCGGCGTCGCTGGCGGCAACGCCGAAATCAATATCCACATCGAGCCGCTCGGCACGCACATCCCCGGCGGCAGTGAAATGACCGATCTCGCCTCCCGCATCCGCGACTTCATCAACACGCTCCCCACCGAATTTCACGAACTCCTCGATTGCCACGACGTTCGCGTCCGCTCCGTTGAGCACAAAATCCTCGTCTCCTGCCATTGCTCGATGAACGCCAGTCTCCCCGTCCATCAGATTCACGACGTCACCGCCGCCATCGAAGACCGCGTCAAGGAGCGCTTCCCCCAAATCTCCCGCATCACCATCCACCCCGAACCCCCCGACGAATCCTGACGCAAGCTTTTTTGTTGTCATCCCGCCTGCCCTGAGGTCTTCGTGCTAACGGGACCGAAGGGAACCTAGCCGCGTTGTCTGCGGATAACGGTGAGGCCTCCCCTGCCGTGGCAGGAACCTGGTTTTTCTTTTATGGAGTGCGGCGGTCCGCCTCGCGGACTCCGGCTTGCCTGCCGTGGCGGGCGCAGCCGGAGCTCGACGCCGCTTTGTATGGCACAGGCTTCCAGCCTACGCGTGCACCGTAACTCTAGAGAAGAAATCTGCTATAACATAGTTGCGGTAGAGTGAATAGTAACGGCTGTCGGCTGTGGAGACATGAAGAATCCCAACGGGTTAAACGGGCAGTGGATAGGCAGCTTCGGCGGCTCAGCGGCAGGACAGATCCATGTCAACATCGACGAAGAAGAACAAGGCTATCGCGGCGTCGCCTACCTGTTTGAAAATGACCCACAATTTCCGCATACAATAGCTCAATTCTATATAGCGGGAAAGAACTCGGTCTTTTCCTTCCGCACGGAGCTCATACAGCCAATCGATCCTGGCTCGTTCAAAGAAGTTCAGTGGGAGAGTATCCAAGCGAAATATCCGGAAGGCACGACATTCTCTAAATATGCAGACGTTCAGGGTTTATGCCAAGATGATGTACTCACGCTCTCCTGGACTGCGGACAACGGCGTCACCGGAAAGTGCTCTCTACCGCGCTCCAGGGCGGACCAACCTTCAGACCTCGTCCCGAGAGAGCTGGATTGGGACGCGTATAAAAAAGAAGAGGGAATTAAGTTAGCAGCCGCGCGACCATTGTTTCGCGGTCAGGCCAAGCCATGGCGCCTACGAACTCCCTTTCATCGCACTGGACGGGCAAACATGCGGGGGTTCGTACTATATGATATTCCTACTCTTTACCGACATCTTAGCCCGCGAATGAAGCATGTATTCCAACTAAAGGATGAGAACGAATACGGCGCTTTTCTTAGTTTGGCCCAACACCACGGCTATCCAACACCCATCCTCGACTGGACATATTCTCCTTACATTGCCGCATTTTTTGCATATCAAGGCATTAGCAACGAGCAGGCGGCGGACGCTCGGGCGGATGCCAAGGTGAGGATATTCGCCTTCGACGCGGCGGCATGGAATCGCGCCTGGAAGCGAGTTACTTTGCTGGACCACCCACAGCTTCACTTGACCGTTTTTGAGTTCATAGCGATTGAAAACGAACGAATGATTCCGCAGCAAGCCGCGTCGACTGTTACAACAGTCGACGATATTGAGACGTACATCCGGGCTAGAGAACGGGATAAAAAGACGACCTACCTCCAAGCGATCGATCTGCCAGTACGCGAACGCAAGAAAGTGATCCGTGAACTAAGTTACATGGGTATAACGATAGGGTCACTATTCCCAGGTTTAGACGGAGCCTGCAAAGAATTGGCTGAGCGGTCCTCGTGGTGGTAGCCGACTTTAATTCTTTCTTGAAATTTCGTTTACTATTATGATACAAAGTAACTTCGATTGTTAGTTCAGGGCTGAAGTGGGAGAAACCAATTTAACGAAAGTCGCCGCTGCAACGCGGCTTTTTGCTTTTTATGGGGCTCTTAAATTCTAATCGCCACATTTCGCACCCTATTTGCCGTCCGCCCGCCATCGCCTTTTCCCGTCGCGCGTCGTCTGCTTGTCCTGAGTTTGCCCGCTGTGGCGGGCGAAGCCGAAAGGTCGCTCGCTACTGCATTTTCCGCTTGGTCTAGAGCCGCGCTTGGAGCAACATAACGCCGCCTATGCCGCACACATTCTCTCGTCGCGACACATTGAAACTTTTCGGCACCGGAGCCGCAGCAGCGGGCGCGTCTGCCGCGTTTTCGCCTCTGGTCTCCGCCGCGCCGCAATCGCAGTCCACGCCCAGCCCCGCGCAGCTTGCCGAGCAGCAGCGCGAAGACGCTTCCCGCGCCGCGCGCATGGCCTGGTGGCACGCCGCCAAATTCGGCATGTTCATTCATTTTGGACTCTACAGCGTCTACAGCCATCACGAATGGGCCATGGAAGAGGAAGGCATTCCCGTCGCCGAATATGAGCAACTCGCGCATCGCTTTCATCCGCGTCCCGGATTCGCACGCGAATGGGCGCGCCTCGCCAAACGCGCCGGCCAGAAATACATGGTCATGACCAGCAAGCATCACGAAGGATTCTGCAATTTCGCGTCGAAGCTCACCAACTATTGCGCGCCCGATCAGGGACCGGGCCGCGACCTCGCCCGCGAATACGTCGAAGCCGCCCGCGCCGAAGGTCTCCGCGTCGGTTTTTATTATTCGCTCATGGACTGGCACCATCCCGATGGCGCGCGCTGCGCCACGGATCCCGCCGCGCGCGAGCGCTTCGTCGCCTACACCCACGGCCTGATCCGCGAAATCATGAGCAACTACGGCAAAATCGACGTCCTCTGGTACGACGTCGCCTGGCCGCTCGACGCCGATGGCTGGCAATCCGTCAAAATGAACCAGATGGTTTTCGGTCTTCAGCCCGAAATCATCGTCAACAATCGCAATCTTCTCCCCGGCGATTTCAGCACGCCCGAACAGGAAATCTCCGCGTCCGAAGAAGGCCGCGCGTGGGAATCCTGCATGACCATGAACGACAGTTGGGGCTATCAGCGCGCCGACGATGATTGGAAATCTCCAAAAACCATCGTCCGCAATTTAATCGAATGTGCGCAGGGCGGCGGGAATTATCTGCTGAATATCGGTCCCACCGGCGACGGTTCCATTCCGTCGGAATCCATCGCTACTCTCGAAGCCGTCGGCCGTTGGATGGACGACAACGGCCCGACGATCTACGAATCCGAACGCTGCAAAGTGACCACGTCTGAAATGGCGGGGTTCACGCGCAAGGGCAACACGCTTTACATCCACGTTCATTTCTGGCCCGGCAACACCGTCGCCGTCGGCGGCCTGCGCACCAAAGTTCTCAGCGCGCGCATGTTCACAACCAGGCAGCCTGTCGAATTTCATCAGGAAGAATTTCGCGTGCAGTTCACCGGCCTGCCGGACCATCCGCCGGATCCGCTGGCCACGGTGATCGAAGTCGAATGCGACGGCGAACCCGTTCAGGACACGCGTTGGGTTCGCGAAAATCGTCCGCGGCGCGCCGT